>AQSA01000023.1:12500-34596 GCA_000402815.1 Candidatus Neomarinimicrobium atlanticum
TGCTGGAAGGTTAAACTGAGATGTCAATCTACTTCGGTGGATGAAGCTTTGAGGTGAAGCCCCAGTAAACGGCGGCCGTAACTATAACGGTCCTAAGGTAGCGAAATTCCTTGTCGGGTAAGTTCCGACCTGCACGAATGGTGTAACGACTTGCGCACTGTCTCAACCTAGAGCTCAGCGAAATTGAAGTGTCGGTGAAGATGCCGGCTACCCGCAGCAGGACGAAAAGACCCCGTGCACCTTTACTACAACTTAACATTGAATTTAGATTTATCATGATTAGGATAGGTGGGAGACTATGAAACTTTGGCGACAGTCAGAGTGGAGTCACCCTTGAAATACCACCCTTGTTACATTTGAATTCTAATTACTTACCTTGAATCAGGTAATAAGACAGTGTTTGGTGGGTAGTTTGACTGGGGCGGTCTCCTCCCAAAAAGTAACGGAGGAGTTCAAAGGTTTCCTCAGTACGGTTGGTAATCGTACATAGAGCACAAAGGTATAAGGAAGCTTAACTGCAAGGTTGACAAACCGAGCAGATACGAAAGTAGGACTTAGTGATCCGGTGGTTCCGAGTGGAAGGGCCATCGCTTAACGGATAAAAGGTACGCCGGGGATAACAGGCTTATCTCCCCCAAGAGTTCATATCGACGGGGAGGTTTGGCACCTCGATGTCGGCTCATCGCATCCTGGGGGTGGAGAAGCTCCCAAGGGTTTGGCTGTTCGCCAATTAAAGCGGTACGTGAGCTGGGTTCAGAACGTCGTGAGACAGTTCGGTCTCTATCCGCTGTGGGCGTAAGAAATTTGAAGGAATCTGCTTCTAGTACGAGAGGACCGAAGTGGACAAACCTCTGGTTTACCAGTTGTATCATCAGATGCATTGCTGGGTAGCTACGTTTGGAAGGGATAAGCGCTGAAAGCATATAAGCACGAAGCCCATCCTAAGATTAGATTTCTCATATCGTAAGATAATAAGAATCGTTGGAGATGACGACGTTGATAGGCTATAGGTGTAAGTGCAGTAATGCATTCAGCCGAGTAGTACTAATTTTTCGAAGGCTTTTCTCAATAGTTTTTTATGACTTGTGTTTTAATATTCTGATAGAATCGCGATTAAATTTCCAGAAAGCTTACCGGTGACAATAGCGTAGAGGCCACACCCGTTCCCATCTCGAACACGGAAGTTAAGCTCTATAGCGCCGATGGTACTACACGGGAGACTAGTGTGGGAGAGTAGGACATTGCCGGTATTTATTTTTTCCTTATATTTGTATATTAGGTTTAATATGCAACCAACAAAATCATTCAGATCATCTTCTTCAGAAGAAACATTCAATTTTGCAAAGAAATTTGCTCAGTCCATAGACTACGGATCCATCATTTTATTAAAAGGAGATTTGGGTTCAGGAAAAACTACTTTTTCTAAAGGATTTTCTAAAGGATTAGGTTTTGATGACGTTATTTTATCTCCAACCTACCCTATTTTAAATGAATATAATTCTAAAGATAAGTCTTTATATCATTTTGATTTGTATCGCTTAAAATCTATGGGAGAGTTTTTAGAAATTGGAGGATTAGAATATTTAAATACCCATAAAGCAATTACATTAGTAGAGTGGCCAGAATTAATAGAGAATATTGACATGGTTAATAAAATTGAAATAGAATTTGAGCATATATCTGAAAATGAAAGATCAATAACAGTACTATAATGAATATTTTAGCTATTGAATCATCCTCGAAGAAATGTAGTATTGCTATTCACTCTAATAGCACCCTACATGAATCATTTGATATCATTAATAATGATAGTGCTACTAGCCTACCGATCATGACACAAAAAGTATTAACTACTCTTTCTTTAGAATTTAGCGATTTAGATGCTATTGCAATATCAATGGGTCCAGGATCATTTACTGGTCTTAGAGTAGGATTAAGTTATGCGAAAGGGTTGTCGCTTGCATTAGATATACCGCTTATTCCAATTTCAACTTTTGACTTACTGTTATTCCCTAATATTAAAGATATTCAAGACGAGTTAATTTCTGTTCTTATTCATTCACATGGAACTACAGTATATCAATCAAGATATATTTTGAAAAATAAAACTTATGTTTTAGAGAACGACCCTTCATCAATAACAATCAATGATATATCACATGAGAATAATGGTACCATTATGTATTCTGGTCCCGAGCATTTAATAGATAGTATTAAAGCATTATCTTCAAAAATACACATTGTAATTCCTTCAGTATGTGATGTAATTGACATAGGAATGAAAAATTTTGATTTGTTAAAAACAAAATCTATCAACAACTTAGTACCTAACTATATAGGATCATTCAATACAGGTAAATAATGAATTGGTTTACAAGAAAAGATAAAAATATCCAAAATTCTGCAAAGAAAGAATTGCCTAGCGACTTGTGGAAGAAATGTAATTGTGGGGAAATTCTTTATAGTCCAGAGCTAGAGTCTGCTAATTTTATTTGTCATCATTGTAGTTTTCATTTTCCAATTTCAAGTCAAAAATATATCGATATTATTCTAGATGATGAGTATGAGGTATTGTTTGAAAATATTGTATCTACCGACATACTAAATTTTAAAGCTAATAAGAGTTACGAGGATATTTTAAAAGATGTACCTAGTAATAAAGAAGCAGTGGATTGTTTTTATGGATCAATCAATGATAAAAAGATAGTTATTTCAATCATGAATTTTAAATTTATTGGCGGAAGTATGGGAAGTGCTGTAGGAGAAAAAATTTCTAAGGCAATTAATTTTGCATCAGAAAAAAATTGTCCATTAATTATTTTATGTCAGTCTGGTGGCGCAAGAATGCAAGAAGGAGCACTATCACTAATGCAGCTATCTAAGATAAGCACCCATTTAGCAAAATTTGCAAAAAAGGGAGGGTTATATATTTCAATTCTCACCTATCCTACAACAGGGGGCGTGACAGCAAGCTTTGGAATGCAAGCAGATATTACAATAGCAGAGCCTAAAGCATTGATAGGGTTTGCAGGTCAGCGCGTTATTAAGCAAACAACTAATCAAGAGTTGCCGGACGATTTTCAAACTGCAGAATTTTTATTAGAAAAAGGTTTTATAGATTTGGTAGTAGATAGAAATAATTTAAAGGATAAATTAGATAATATATTATCTATCTTAAAATGAATAATAATACAATCATCATTCTAGACTTTGGATCTCAATATACTCAGCTTATTGCACGACGCATAAGAGAGATTGGAGTGTTTTCTGCGGTACTTCCTTGCGATGTTGATATAGAAAAGATTCATTCAATTAATCCTAGCGGTATTATTTTATCTGGAGGTCCAGAAACAGTTACAAAAGCAAATACCCCTAAAATTAATAAAGCCTTATTTGATTCTGATATCCCACTTTTAGGTATTTGTTATGGAATGCAAACAATGGCTCAAGAATTGAATGGAGTCGTTGTTAGTTCTGATAAAAGAGAATTTGGTCATGCCAATATAAGGATGGCAGAAGCATCGATTTTGTTTGAGGGAGTTAATTTAACTGAAGATTCTTTAGATGTGTGGATGAGCCATGGAGACAAGGTTGAGCAATTGCCTAGTAATTTTAGTACCATTGCACAATCTGATAACTGTCCAATTGCTGGTTTTCAGAATGAACGGAAGTCATGGTTTGGATTACAGTTTCACCCAGAAGTAACGCACACTAATCAAGGCGCAAAAATTTTGAGTAACTTTGTTTATTTGGTTTGTAAATGTAAAAAGAATTGGGAGACATCAGACATTATAGAGTCGATGGTTTCTTCAGTAAAAGATCAAGTAGGCAACGATAAAGTCCTGCTTGGCTTGTCAGGAGGAGTAGATTCTTCTGTAGTTGCAATGCTATTAGACAAATGTATTAAAGAAAATCTAATTTGTATTTTTGTAGATCATGGTTTATTAAGATTGAACGAAGTAGAAGAAGTCATGACTACGTTCCAAGATTTAGGAATTAATATTCAACTATCAGAAGCTAGTGATATTTTTCTTAGTCGACTAAAAGGTGTAACAGATCCGGAAAAGAAAAGAATCATTATTGGTAATACTTTTATTGATGTATTTGAAAAAGAAGCAAATAAGATAAAAGATATACAATGGCTTGCACAAGGCACTATTTATCCAGATGTAATTGAGTCATCATCTGATGGAGATAAATCTAGCGTAATCAAATCTCATCATAATGTGGGTGGATTGCCAGAAAGAATGGATTTAAAGTTAGTAGAGCCTATTAGAGATTTATTCAAAGATGAAGTGAAAAAGATTGGAAAAGAATTAGATACCCCAGAGCAAATTTTAAAAAGACATCCATTTCCTGGCCCTGGATTAGGTATTAGAATTATGGGAGAAGTAACAAAAGATAGAATTCATGTGCTACAAAAAGCAGATAAAATTTTTATTGATGAATTAAAGAAAGCTAGTTTGTATGATTCTCTTAGCCAGGCATTCGTTGTTTATCTTCCTGTAAAATCAGTAGGTGTTGTTGGTGATGAAAGACGTTATGAAGATGTCTTGGCTTTAAGAGCAGTGCAGACAGTTGATTTTATGACAGCCACATGGGCTCACCTTCCTTATGACTTCATTGGAAAAGTTTCTAATCGCATTGTTAATGAAATCTCAACAGTCAGTAGAGTAGTCTATGATTGTACAGGAAAGCCACCTGCCACAATTGAATGGGAATAGTATGAGAAAAGCTATAGTGACTACATTTTTTTTGTTATTTATAGGTTTTTTCGTTTGGCAAAATAGAATTAACATTGCTGTATGGGCTATTCCAAAAATTTTAAATATTACAACACCAGTATTATCTGAAGGATCTTCTAATTGGCAAGAAGGCCCATCTCTTAAAGATAAAATATCAGACAAAAGACCCAATATTATTCTTATCCTTGCAGATGACTTAGGATTTAATGATGTGTCTCTATATAACGGAGGAGCAGGAAGTGGTTCATTAATAACTCCCAATATTGATCAAATTGCAAAGGATGGAGTAATGTTTGAAAATGGATATGCAGCTAATGCAATGTGCGCTCCATCAAGAGCGTCGATTATGACAGGCCGTTATTCAACACGATTTGGATTTGAATTCACTCCACTTTTTCCAGGTGCTGTGCAGCTGATGAAATGGATTTCTGATATTCAAGATGATGAGCTTAAGATTGAAATAGAAGAAAAATTATATGAAGATGCAAAGGATATATTTTCTGCTGGTATTCCTACCGAAGAAATTACTATTGCTGAAGTATTGAAAGATGCAGGTTATTATACAGCTCATATTGGAAAATGGCATTTAGGAAAAGTAGATGGAAGCCATCCTAATGATCAAGGATTTGATGATAGTTTATTTATGGAAGGTGGACTTTATTTGCCTGAAAATGATAAAAGTGTTGTCAATGCAAAAACTGATCATCCTGTAGATAGTATGGTGTGGGCTAAAGGTCAATTCAGTGCATCTTTTAACAAGAATCCGAGTTTTGCTCCGAGTGGATATCTTACTGATTACTATACAGATGAAGCAATTCAAGTAATAGAAAAAAATAAGCATAGACCATTTTTCTTATACTTAGCACATTGGGCAGTGCACAATCCTTTACAGGCCTTAAAGAGCGATGTAGCAGCTATTAGGCATCATACAACAGGACATAATTTACAAGTCTATTCAGGTATGATTACGGCATTAGATAGAAGTGTAGGACGCATTGTTGATGCCTTAGAGAAAAATGGATTAACAGATAATACATTAATTATTATTACAAGTGATAATGGAGGAGCAAGTTATATAGAGCTTGCTGATATCAATGACCCTTATCGTGGATGGAAGCTTACTCATTTTGAAGGAGGGACACATATTCCATTTATGGCTAAGTGGCCTAATCAAATTCAAGCTGGAACTAAATTTATACCTGCGGTACATCATAATGATATTTTTCAAACTATTGCAGCTGCAGGAAATGCTAAAGTTCCTACCGACAGAGTATTAGACGGAGTAGACTTCTTACCTTTTATAAATGGATCAAAAGATGAAATTTTGCATGAAACATTATTCTGGAGACAAGGACATCAACAAACGGTACTGCATCAAGGTTGGAAATTAATTAGAACAAACAAAGCTGAACAAAAATGGCTATTTCATCTTGAAGAAGATCCAACTGAGCAAAATAATCTTGTATCCGATTATCCAGATAAAGTACAATTATTAGAGCAGTTACTAGATAAACATAATCTAGAGCAAGTAGAACCATTGTGGCCAAGCGTTGCTAATGTACCCATATTAATTGATAAACATGCAGGTGAAAAATATGAAAAAGATGATGAATATATTTATTGGCCAAATTGATTATTATGGATAAATCAGATTTCATATCAATCCAATCATTTAACAATTCATATATCTCCGATTTTTATGCCTTAAATAAAGAATGGATTGAAGAATCTTGGCATTTAGAAGAGTCAGATATAAACGATCTATCTAATCCTCAAAAGTATATTATTGATAAGGGTGGAGAAGTATTCTTTGCCATTAAAAATGATAAGGTGATTGGTACCGCTGCAATGGTATATGCAGATAATAAAATATTTGAGTTAGCAAAAATGACAGTAGCAGAAGATTGTCGCGGACTTGGAGTAGCTAATAAATTAATGGATAGATGTATTGAGTTTGCAAAAGAAAAGGCTGCAGATAAAATTTTTTTAATTACAAATAGCTCTTTAGTGATAGCAAGGAACTTATATGATAAATATGGATTCAAAGAAATAGTACTAGATTCTAATAAATATGGTGATAGGGGAAATGTTAAAATGAGCTTATATTTGAATGAAAAATCATGTGTGGAATAGTAGCATATAAAGGTAAAAAAGTTTGCTTCCCAATTTTATTAAATGGGTTAAAAAAGCTAGAATATCGTGGATATGATTCTGCGGGAGTAGCTTGCCTTATGAATAATAAAATTCATATTACAAAACGTGCAGGTAAAGTAAAAGAGCTTGAAAATGCTATTAATAATAAGCAATCTTCAAAAAACTGTGGTGGCTTAGGTATTGCTCATACGAGATGGGCAACGCATGGAGAGCCAAATCAAAAAAATGCACATCCTCATGTAGATGCGAGTAAAAAAATTACTCTTGTACATAATGGAATCATTGAAAATTATGACCCTATTAAGAAATTTCTTAAATCAAAAAAAATAAAATTTAAATCTGATACAGATACCGAAGTCTTAGTGCAACTAATTGGCTATTTTTATAAAGATGGAAAACTAGATTTTGAAAAATCCGTTCGCGCAGCATTGCAAAGAGTTGATGGTGCATATGCTATTGTTGTTTTAAATGCTGATTTTCCAGATATGATGATTGCAGCTCGAAAGGGAAGTCCATTAGTGTTAGGTCTTAAAGATAATGAGTTTTTTATAGGTAGCGATGTATCTCCTATTATTAAACATACACAGCAAATTACCTATCTGAATGATAGTGAAATGGCGGTGATTAATGGAGATGGTTATGAAATAAAATCTGTTGATAAGGATGTATCTTTGCCAAAAAAAGTGGAAAAGATTGACTATAAAATTGATGATTTTGATAAAGGAAAATTCCAATATTTCATGCATAAAGAAATTCACGAACAGGTGGACACTATTCTTAATACTTTAAAAGGTAGATCTACAAAGAGTAGCGTATTATTACATGGATTATCAGAGTACTGGGAAGAAATAAACGTAGCTGAAAAGATCTATATTACTGCTTGCGGAACATCGTGGCATGCAGGACTTATTGGTAAGAATTTAATTGAAAGATTTGCAGAAGTTCCTGTTCATGTAGAGTATGCATCGGAGTTTCGATACAATCACAGTATTATGGATAATAAAACTGTTGTAATTGCTATATCTCAATCAGGAGAGACGGCCGATACATTAGCCGCTATTGCCAAAGCAAATGATTTTGGTGCCATTACAATAGGAATATGTAATGTCCCAGGTAGTTCTGTATCAAGAGAAACAAAGTGTGGAATTCATACAAGATGTGGACATGAAATTGGTGTAGCCTCTACAAAAGCATTTACAGCACAAATTTCTGTTCTATACTTACTTGCATTAAAGCTTGCAGATAGCAAAAAGAAAATAACAAGCCATGTATTGAAAAAGCACTTAAATATGTCAGGCTATGAGAAATCAGCTGTAGGCCTTAATCCCTATGGTACAAAAGCTATTAAGTCCTTGCTCAGAAAAGAAAAATCAATTAATAAAATGGCACAAAAGTATAAGAATGCTTCAGATTTTCTCTATCTTGGAAGAGGATTAAATTTTCCAATTGCACTTGAAGGCGCTTTAAAGCTTAAAGAAATTTCTTATATTCACGCAGAAGGCTATCCTGCAGCAGAAATGAAGCATGGACCAATCGCGCTAGTAGATAAAAATATGCCAAATGTGTTCATCGTTCCAAAAGATAAGACTTATGATAAGATCATATCTAATATTGAAGAGATAAAATCTCGTAAAGGAAAAATTATTATTATTACAGATTCTAAGGACAAAATTTTAAGAGATTTAGCAGATGATTTAATCTTAATTCCAAAAACAAATCAGTATCTATTTGTTATATTAGCTACTATTGCATTACAATTATTTTCATATTTTATTGCTGTCGCTAAAGGTTGTGATGTAGATCAACCTAGAAATCTTGCAAAAAGTGTAACAGTTGAATAAGTCAGATTTCTAGATTAGTCATCCTCTAAAAAACTACTTATTCTTTCCATTCTTTTTTTTATATTTAATCAGATGAAGCAATTACAAACTCATAAAAAAGATCTCAATAAAGCTAGAGTCATCTCAAAACAAATCGACAATGATATTGGGCCAGGTGAAGTTCTGCTTAGAATAGAGAAATTTTCATTCACAGCTAACAATGTAACTTATGGAGTTGCAGGAGATACGATTGGTTATTGGAAATTCTTTCCTGCTATAGAGAATTCAGACAATTCATGGGGTTGTATTCCAGTGTGGGGTTTTGCTGAAGTAATTATATCGAACAATGAAAATATTGAACACGGCGAAAGAGTCTTTGGCTATTTTCCACCAGGAAGTACTTTAATTGTAAAACCAACAAATGTTTCAAAGCAAAATTTTATAGATGGTAAAGAGCATCGTAATGAATTACCTCGTGTTTATAATAATTATGTTAGGATCAATGCAGAAAGAAATTATGATATCTCAATGGACAATATAAGAGCTTTACTTTTTCCGCTTCATATTACCGCTTTTTGTTTGTGTGACGCATTGGAAGAACGCAATTATGAGGGTGCATCTCAAGTTATTATAATCAGCGCATCAAGCAAAACGGCAATTGGTTTGGCTCAAGGATTATCTGAAAAAAAAGATACTCCAAAGATAGTTGGTTTAACGTCAGAGAATAATATCCAGTTTGTAAAAAACTTAGATTGTTATGATGAAGTCATTTCTTATGATAATTTAAAAGATATAGGTAATGAGTTATCAGTTATGGTTGATATGTCTGGAAATCAATCTATTCTATCTTCTTTACAAAAATTTTTAGGAAATAAAATGCTTAAATGTCTAACAGTTGGAATGACTCATTGGGATAAAAGTAGTACCGCAGAAGAAACGCTTGCTCAAGCTGAATTACAAGAAAGAACGGAGTTCTTTTTTGCGCCTACCCATATTCAGAAAAGGTATAATGATTGGGGAAAGAAAGGTTATAATGAAAAAACTACTATTTTTATGAGTGCCAGAGCTAAGCAAAGCCTTAATTGGATGACAATAAAGGAAATTTCTGGATTAGATAATTTTATACAAACTTACGAAGAAATAGTTAGCGGAAATATTAATCCCAATGAAGGAATAGTAGTTTTGCTTTAAATTCAAAAATGAATTCATACTTAATACTATTTGCAGCAATTATATTTGAAGTTTTAGGAACAATGCTTCTTCCTGCATCTCAAAGTTTTACAAAAGCTTTACCTACCACTGTTTTAACTATATCATATGGATTATCTTTTTACTTCCTTGCTCTTGTATCTCAACAATTGCCCTTATCAATTATATATGCTTCATGGGCAGGTTTAGGAGTTTTTTCCGTAGCAATACTTAGTTATTTTTTTTACAAACAAACATTTAATTGGCAGATGATTGTTGGCTTATTCTTGATAGTGGTTGGTGTTACTATTGTTAATATTTATAAGACGGAGATATAAAAATGAATAAAACTTTAATCGCACTATTTTTTTCCCTATCTATTGTTTATCCACAACAAATGCTAAACTCAGAAGGCACTATATTTGGTACTCTTAATAATAATACTGAAACAAGAATTATTAAAGAGTATTACGACGACCTTAATATCAGCATAAAGATGGAGCGTACAGTAAAAGGTAATATGAATCATGGTATCTATAGAGATTATTATGAAACTGGTGAGCTTCGCACTGATGCAAACTATCATAATGGTGAATTAGATGGATCTTATACTGCTTATCATAAAAATGGTCAGATTTATGTGCAGGTTAATTATAAAAAAGGAGATTTAGATGGTGTAGTAACTTTTTATGAACCTGATGGAACAATTATAGAAGAAACTACTTATAAAAATGGAACTCCAGTTAAAAAGAGATTAAGATAGCTCTATTCCATGTTCACCCAGATAATTCATTATTCACTTCATTTTTTAGCACCATTTCTTTTTGGAAAGTTATTATTTAAAAATCATTGGTGGGATGCAAGCCTAATTATGTTGTCTACTATGCTAATTGACCTAGATCATTTGTTAGTAAGCCCTATTTTTGAACCAAATCGATGTAGTATAGGGTTTCATCCAATGCATACTATATGGGCAGCACTTTTATACGGATTAATGTTATTAGCCCCTTCATGGAAATGGCGTGCAGTTGCCTTCGGTTGTTTGTGGCATCTATGTACAGATTTAATTGATTGTCTGATTTAATATTTTTATAATGAATCCTATGAAAAAAATACTATTTATTCTGTTCATTTCATTAGCAATAGCACAAAATTCTAATGAAGAATATTTACAGTTAGAGCTAAACAAAGCTGTAAATGATATCAACAGTAAAAAATTCAATAATGCAATTAGTAGAATTGAAAAGAATGACTTTTCTAATTCAATTTTCTCAAATCATGCCTTAGTAATAAAAATGAAAGCTTTTCATGGTAATGGAGATTTAGAAAAAGCATTATCTGTTAGAAAAAATATTAGTGTTCATACCTTAGAACCAAATCTCAATACAATATATAATATAGAAATGGGAGATATTTTTTCAGCAATGGGATTTTTTGATAAGTCTTTTGAATATTACTTACTTGCAAATAAAAGTAATGTCGATTCAAAATCTAATAAGCGTATTAATCAGAGATTTAAAAAATTAGTTAGAATGGAATTAGATGAGCAGCAAATTGGTTTATTAATATTGACAGAGGATAGTCCAAAAAATATTAATATTTTGATGCTAGCACAGTCATTTTCAATGGCAAGAAATAATTCAACAAATCTGAAAGATGTATTCTCTTCCATTGATTATAATATGCTACCAAGAGAATTAAGATCTTCTCATCGATATCTTAAAAAAAATATTTCTACCAATAACTCATTCGGACTAAAAATGGGAGTAGTACTACCTTTAACTGGTCAAAATTCAGTACAAGCAAAAGCATTTCTATCAGGATTGCAAGAAGGCAATGAGTTATCAAGTAATAGCAATAAAATTCAATTCATTGTTGTTGATAACTATGGAAAGCAGTTAAACACTGTACGTGCATGTAATGACTTAATCAACTTTCATAAAGTAGATGCTATTATTGGACCTTTTTCAGAACAAAACTTGATATCTGCTGCTACGGCATTATCTAATTATGATATCCCAATTTTTGCACCAAAATCAAATAATGAAAGTATTCATTCAATCAATAAGAATGTTTATCTATTGGATTCATCTTTAGATGCTAAAAACCAAGTCCTTGCTAATCATGTAGTTAATAATCTTAATTTAGAAAAAGTAGCCATTATTGCTCCAAGAACGAAAGAAGGAGTCGAGGAAGTAGATTCTTTTTTAAAGGAAATGGATAGACTAAATAAAGAGCCAGTGTCTATTCAGTGGTATGAAAATACAGATCCAATTGATTTGAGAGATTTATTTAAAAATTTACGAGAAATTGCTTGGGAGATTAACGCCCAAGATGAATATCAAGAATTCCTAGGAGTTGATATAGATCTTCTAGATTCAATGTTTGATGTAGAAGCTGATGAAGTTTATGATATTTTTGATATACAGGAAGATGAAAGTATCGATTCTACGAAAGTTATTTTAGAATCTATTGATGGAATTTTCTTTCCATTAGCAGATGAAGGATTAACATATGTTGGTGCACAAATTTCCTTATCAAATCTTCAAACACAGTTACTTGGAAATGACTTATGGTTAGATTTAGACTTTATTAATCAAGAGACTATCTCTCCTCACATATCAGGAATGTATTTTGTTAGCACTTTTAATCCTAAGTATAGAATTGGCAATGAGTTTGATTATGATCCCAAGCTAAATAATCTATTTCACTACGGATTGGATTTCGCTCAATTTATTATAGAAGTTGAAAATAAAAATAATAGCTTTTTCTTTTTCAATGAAAGCAAAACAAATAAAATATCTAATACGAGATCCTTTGACTTTAGTAACGGTATGGTGAATAAGGATATTAATATATTACAATATTCAAATAGAAGAATTATCAGAACGACTATAACTACTGAATAGCCTTTTATGTGGATTGATTATTCAAAAGAAATTGATATAAGAAATCTCAATATAATTTTTAATACAGATAATCAACATCCTTCAATAGATAGTAAATCTATCATAAAAATGAATCAAACCCATTCAAATACAGTCAATTTTATTTCTGGAAATAGACAAACATATGAATCAACTGATGCACTCTTTACATCAAATAATAATATAGCTTTAGAAGTAAAGGTAGCAGATTGTATGCCAATTTTTATTTTTGACAAAAAATTATCTTTTTTTGGAGTTATTCATGCTGGATGGCGCGGTTTAGCAAATGGGATTATTGAAAATAGCATTAATTTGCTTAAAGAGAATGATGTAGAAATAAATAATGTTAAAGTTTTTATTGGTCCATCTATCAGTCAAAGAAATTTTGAAATTCAAAGCGATGTTATGTCTTATTTTGATTCTAAATTTTCAATAGTAAAAGATGGAAAGATTTTTTTAAGTTTACAGGAAGTAGCAATCGGTAAATTTGCTTCTTATGGTATATCTGATATTGTGAATATTAATGAATGTACATATGAAAACCTGAATTATCATTCATATAGAAGAGATAAAACAGATAAAAGGACGAAGGGATGGATTTATTATAATGAATGAATTAATTAATTATTTAATTTTAGGTTTTGTTCAGGGCGTAACAGAATTTTTCCCAATAAGTAGTTCTGGACATCTCGTACTATTTGAAGATTTTTTAGGTATCAATAATGCAGGAGCTTCTGCTGAAATTATTGCGCATTTTGGCACTTTATTTAGTATTATTCTCTTTTATAGAGCTACTTTTTTTTCTAATAAAAATTCAGATGATTTTTTCAATATAAATACTTTAAAGATGCTCATAGTTTCTACTATACCAGCCGTGTTATGCGGTTTATTTTTTGATTTAGAATTATTTTTTAATTATAGCTTTGTTAAAACTGCATTATTGTTTAACGGTGGACTTTTAATTTCATTAAGCGTTCTGAGAGGTTTAATGAAAAAATCTACAGTATTTCAAAATCTTCCAGAATGGAAATGGGATTACAAAACTTCATTATTCTTAGGCTTTTTTCAAGCGCTTGCTATGTTGCCCGGAATATCTAGATCAGGGATGGTTATTAGCTATGGATTATTTGTAGGCTTAGAAAAAAAGAAAATTATTCAGTATGCTTTTTTTATGGCTGTTCCCGTGATTTTGCTATCAATTGTTTATAAGATATTATTTTCAGATGGGTTTGAAGCAATTGCTTTTGAGTCGGGTATTATCTTATTTATTTCGTCATTTGTATTTGGATATTTCAGCTTAATATTCTTAATAAAGTTTCTTGAAAGATTTAGTTTTGCTTGGTTTGGATTGTACTGCATAATTATTAGCTTAGTATTATGATTGAAATCATTTTTACTTTATACCTACTGTTAATTGTTTTTATCGGCTTATTATCCAATAGATTCATTTCATCTCAATTAGATTTCTTGTTAGCTGGTCGAAAATTAGGTCCCTGGGTTACAGCTTTTTCAGAAAGAGCCTCAGGAGAATCTGCATGGCTTATTTTAGGGCTTCCAGGAGCAGCTATTGCGGTCGGATATGGTGAAATTTGGGCTGTAATTGGTATTACTCTTGGCATTATTTCATCATGGTTTTTAATTGCAGAAAAGCTTAGATATGAGACTGAAAAATATGAAGCGCTTACTGTTCCAGAATACCTCCATAAAAAATTTAATGATTCATCAGGTATTATTAAGCTAACATCAGCTATTATAATTGGAATATTTTTTACTTTTTATGTATCGGCACAGTTCCATGGTTCTGGAAAAATATTAAACACAATTTTTGGAATTGATCCATTGCATGGGATCACATTAGGCGCATTTGTAATTATTTTATATACTATTATGGGCGGCTTATTAGCTGTTGCATGGACCGATCTTCTTCAAGGTGTTTTAATGATAGGTACTTTAGTTATTTTACCTGTTGTAGGATTAATTGAATTATCATCTCTTGAACAACCATTATCTGAGCTATTGGTCAGTAAGGACCCTGGAAAAAGCTCTTTATTTGCCGGTATGACCGGACTTGCAGCTTTATCAGTAGCAACCGGAGGGTTAAGTTGGGGTCTAGGCTATTTTGGCCAACCTCATCTACTTATTAGGTATATGGCAATTAGTTCTGTTAAAGAAGTGAAAAAAGCTAGATGGATTGCTTCTATGTGGGCTATTCCTGGAATTTCAGGTGCATTTTTAATAGGTATCGTGGGCATGGCATATTTTGGAGAAGACTTTTTTATTGGAAAAGATCCAGAAATTATTATGCCTTTACTTGCTCAAACTTTATTACCTGGCTGGTTAGCTGGCTTATTGATATCTGGAGCAGTAGCAGCAATGATGTCTACTGCAGATTCTCAATTATTAGTATCTACATCAGCTATCAGTGAAGATTTAGGTATTAGCGCTATTAAAAAAAGAAAAGAATCAGATACTTTATTGAATACTAGAATTATTACAGTACTCTTAGGAATATTTGCTTATATCGTAGCAATGTATTCTGAATATTCAGGTAATACCATCTTTAGTATTGTTAGCTTTGCTTGGAGTGGTCTTGGTTCATCATTTGGTCCAGCAGTATTATTGGCTCTATGGTGGAATAAAACAACAAGAGAGGGAGTAATTTCAGGCCTATTTACAGGGGCTATTACTACCCTAATTTGGGGAAGTAGCCCTTATTTAAAGTCTATTGTTACTGAGAGGCTAAGTAGCTTTATTTTTGCTTTTCTTGCCATAGTTATTGTAAGTAAATACAAAAAAAATACTAAGGCGAACATAGAAAGTTCTAAAAATTCTATATTACAATCTGGCAGTTACGGTGTAGTTGTCGAACAAACTAAAAAATAGTATTATATGATTAAGGCTCTACAAGCAATCCAGGGAATCAGAAATAACCCAAACAATAATTATCTATTGGTTGGAGACAGCGACTTTCTATATTTATACCTTAAGAAAATAATTAAGGAATCAAATGCAGATTTAATAGAAACTAAATTGTTTGATTGTTCTGACAAGTCAACCTCTCAGCAAGATATATTGAATACATTGAATGCTATAGACTTATTTGCACATAAGAATTTTATTGTTATTAAAAATATTAATAAGATTTCAGCTAAGAATAAAGATGCCTTTAAAAGTGCATTATCTAATGAGGATAACCCTAATATAATCGTATGTGTTGATCATAGTTTTCTAGGTTTTGACTACGGAACAAAAACAAATTTTATTAAAAATAGCTCAACTAAAGATATTAGTGACTTATTCAGCGTGGTTGATATTACCACACCATTCGAAAGTGAAATGATTAAATGGATTAAAATTTTTTCTGATGATTTAGGGTTTAAAATGACAAGAGAGATTGCAAATAGTTTAATTGATATATTTGGTACTAATTTTTCAGCTATCTATAACGAAATTTCCAAACTAAGCATTATTGCAGAAGATATAGATAGCTCTAAAACTGAATGGTTAGATAGTTTTTATGACTGGAAAAAGAATAAGCAAATATGGGAGTTTAATTATGCTGTATGCGATAAAGACGTAGATAAGGTCTTACAATTCGGATCATCCATCATCAATCAATTTGGATTACTATATATAATAAACTCTCTTTTCACAATATTTGAAGCATTATTCTATGCAAAATTAAATAATGGAACAATTACAGATAGTAGTCGTAAGACTTTAAGAGGCAAAATTGTAAATAAGATTTCTTCATCGTCAAATAAGTATACTTTAGAAGAAATTGAAACAAGTGTTAAGCTTTTAGGCGCATTAGATAAAAAAATTAAAACAAGAAATATTATAGATGAATCAGAATTTACAAACCTTATCAGCGGGATCTTCAGACATGAATAATCCTTTTAAATTAACAGACGAAAAGTTAATTGCTAGATTTCAAGATGGTGATATTAATGCCTATAACGAATTAGTCAATAGGTATAAAGATAAACTCCTAAATTTTGTTTTTAGATATTTCAACAATAGAGAACAAGCTGAAGATGTTGTTCAAGATACACTAATTAAACTCTATACTCATGCGAGCTATTATAAGAATATTGCAAAATTTTCCACTTGGATTTATACTATAGCAAAAAATAATGCACTAACTGAGTTGAGAAAAAATAAAAGGAAACGAACTGATTCATTATGGACAAATGAAGGCAAACCAATAGACATAGAAGTGAAAGATGAATCATTAGAGCGAGCAGTACATAATAAGATAGCAGTTGAAGAGTTGAATAAATATTTAGATGAAATACCTGAAAATTTTAGAATTGCAGTGGTAATGAGAGATTTCCAGGAACTTTCTTATGAAGAAATAAGTAAGATACTTGAAATACCAATTGGAACTATTAAATCGAGAATTAATCGAGGCAGAATTCAATTGAGTGAAAAAATGAAACATTTTAAGGAGCAGTAAATGGATTACAATAAATTTGAAGATAGAATCTCTCGCTGGATTGAGAATGATATGGATGTAAAAGAAAGAAGAGAATTTGAAAAGTTCTTATCAGATCATCCGGAATATCAATTAAAAGTAGAGGAAGTACGTAATGCTATATCAATGATGAATCAAGCTCCTAATTTAAAAGTTTCATCTGATTTTGATAGCAAGCTTAGTCAAAGAATAGATGCATTAAGTTTGAATAAGAGTACTAAAAAAAGCATTTTTGGGTTTTCTAATCAAAACTTTGCATACCTTAGCCTTGCTCTAGGAACAATTTTTCTTCTAACCTCTTTTTTAATGCAGACCAATTCTACATATATGTTTGCAGATCAAGAGTTAGATAAAGAGCAACTAATAAGTCCTTCCGACTCTTTAGAGTCCAAAGAAGAGATGGATGATATGAAGCAAATTGATCTTTTGAATAATATTGACGGATCTTTTGTAAATGATCAAGAATACTAGTATAAAAGTACAGCTATATTATTTATCTAGTTTAGTTTAACAAAATTGAATATATCCATACTCCTATGTAATTTGTACCTGTATGTTTAAAAAATCTAATATCGTCATATTGTCATTCATTTTTATATGGAGTTGCAGTATTCCAAGTACAAATATTGAAATAGTTTCAGATTCAACTGAAATTAAGTCAGATAAAATTGATGAAGAAGGCATACAAGATCTTTCTGGTATTCAGTTTTTTATGGACGGTATGATGTTTATGGAGCAGGGTGAATATTCCAGGGCAATTATTGAGTTTCAAGAAGCCATTGAGAAAGGATCTAATTCAGCAGAAGTATATCATTCCATTTCTGAAGGATACTGGATGATTCAGAAATACGAAAAAAGTATTAGCTATGCATTGAAAGCGATAGATAAAGATTCTACAAGCTCAGATTACAAAATATCTTTAGGAAAAAAATATATTGCTTTGAATGACCTTGAATCTTCTCTTAATATTTTTGAAGAATTGGCTAAAACTGAAATCGATAATGCTGAAATTTTATTTATTATTGGTGACTTAAAATCAGAATTAAATGACATAGATGGTGCTTTGATATATTATCAAGAAGCTTATAATAAAGATGATAGTCTTACATTAGCATTAGAGGTAGCCGCTAACTTAGCAATTGATTCGAACCATAGAGATAAGACGCTTATTATTAAAAAACTGTTATTATCTGATCCCGGTAATCCTGAATATTTAAAATTATATATTGAATCAATATCTCAAACAAACAGCTTAGATGAAATAGAGTCTTTGTTAAGCAATAAAGATCTTCAATCAAATCCATTTATCAATAATCTTTATAATCAGTTAGCATATGAATATTTAAGAAATGGATACTATGATAAATCTGAAGAGTTTTTTGAAAAATCATTAGAAATAAATAATACAGATCGATTTGCATTATATTATTTATCTACATTATATCGAGAATCTGGAAAGTTTGATCAATCCATAGAACTGTCTGAAAAACATATCATTTCTTATCCTGAAGATAAGGAGGGCTATATAAATAAAAGTATTTCATTACTAAGCCTACAACGATTTGACACTGTGATTCAGGAGCTTTCAAGTGCATTAAAAATATTTCCTCAAGATTTTGAAGTAAATTATTTCCTAGGTCTAGCATATTATTCATTGAAAGAATTTGATAGTGCAGAAGACTTTTATGAAAAAGCTTTATCTCTTGATACTGATTCTATACCGGCGATGCATGCATTAGCTATGGTATATGATCAGAACAAAAAGTGGAATCAGTCAGATAAACTTTATACAGATTTGATTACACTTAACACTAAAGACGCCCAAGCATATAATAACTATGCATATAGCTTAATTGAGAGAGATGAAGATGTAGAATATGCATTAACGCTTGCCAAGAAAGCGATTGAGCTTAGTCCAAAAACATCATCTTATTTAGACACAATTGGCTGGATATATTTTAAACTAAATGATTTTGATAAAGCGAAAGAATTTATTGGTGAAGCTATAGTATATGATGAAACTAGCTCTGTAGTACTTGAACATTATGGAGATGTGCTAATAGAATTAAATGAAATAGATGAAGCATTGATTTTTTATAAAAAGGCACTCGAGCTTGATGAGCAAAATATGAAATTAGCAGAAAAAATTTCAAATTATAACTCTAGAGCCCTAAATGAATAAATGGAAAATATTTATATTTTTAATTTTAGTTAGTTGTTCGTCAAATAAAAATTTTGTTTCTATCGATAGTGCAAATCATGCGACTATTGAAGTTTTAGAAAAAAATTATTCTAGATCTTTTGGATCAGGAAAGTTAACGGGAAAAGGAAAGTCAAATTTTTCATCCAATTTTGTTTTCGAATCAAAAGATGATTACTCATATATTGTTTTTAAGGATATCATAGGAAGGAAATTGTTCTTAGTTGAAATTAATGGAGAGAAAACACGATATGTTGATATGAGAAAAAATAAAGAAATAGATGTAGAAGATTTCAATAAATTTTTGCCTATTGCTACAAAATTTGATTCAAATACCTATAAAAGACTATTATGGGGTACTCCGAATGTTTTTAAAGATCTACAGATTAAAACCAGAAATATTTTTTTGATATCAACAAAGTTAATTAGTATCGATGGTAGTAACTTCTTGAACGAGTTAACATTTTCTTTAAATAATGACAAACAAAAATATACAATACTTTTTACAAGAAGAAATTTTGAGATATAAATGAAACTATCTATTATTATCCCGATGTATAATGAGCAAGAGTCTTTAGATAGCTTATTTGTGGAGCTGTCAGGTTTATTCAGCCAGGAAACTGCAACTGAGATTATTTTTATAAATGATGGATCTTCAGATAATACTCTAAATATTCTTAAATCTAAAATTAAGAATTATCCTACTTGGAGTATAATAAATCTATATCGTAACTATGGAAAGTCTGTTGCTCTACAAGCGGGATTTGATAATTCAAAAGGCGAAATAATTGCCACAATGGACGCAGACCTTCAAGACAATCCGAAAGAAATTTATCGTTTAATCGAAGAGCTAGACAGGGGGTATGACGTTGTTTCAGGTTGGAAAAAAAATCGAAAAGATCCATTAGAGAAAAAAATAGCATCTAAAATCTTCAATTTTTTTGTAAGAGTTTTTAGTGGTCTTAAAATACATGATTCTAATTGTGGAATAAAAGTTTTTAAAAGAGAAGTGACTGAGATGCTTACATTATACGGTGGAAGACATCGATATATACCTCTTTTGGCTCATCAAAAGAAGTTTTTAATATCAGAAGTTGTTGTAGATCACAGAGAAAGAGAATTTGGCATTTCTAAATATGGTGTAAAGCGTTATTCAGATGGATTTTTTGATTTTTTAACAATTTTGTTTTTAGGTAAATATATGGATCGTCCACTACACTTTTTTGGATCTCTTGGGTTTATTTCGGTATTACTTGGAATAGGAATTGAGAGCTATGTTTTATACTTAAAGTATATTTTATTTGATTCATTTCAGCAGCATATAGCTTTAATAATTTTAGGAGCAATCTTAATTATTGTGGGACTCCAACTTTTTACTTTTGGTTTAATGGGCGAGTTAATTGTTAATAAAAAATATAAAGATAGAAATTATATCAAAGAAATAATTGAGTAGTCGATTAAAGATTGTTACTGTAGGGCCCTTTCCACCTCTTAGAGGTGGAATTGCTGATTTTCATGAGTCTCTAGTTAATCAAATAAGCTTGAAAAGCGATGTGACAGTTTTAAATTTTAAATCTTTATATCCTAAAATGTTATTTCCTGGAAAGTCCGAATATGGTAATAATAAAAGCAGTTTTAAAAATGTGAATACAATTCTAAATCCTTTAAATGTGCTAAGTTGGATAAAAGCCAAATCTTTAATAAAAAAAAATAATACAGACAAACTAATCATTTCTTATTGGAGCTTCTTTTTTATTCCAGTATATATTTTTTTACTTAGTTCAGTAAAAAAGGATAATAGATATGTTTTATTCCATAATGTTATTTCACATGAAAATAGACCTTTTGAGAGGTTTCTACTTAAATCTTTTATTAAAAGAATAGGTCGTTGTATTGTTATGAATAATTATAACAAAGAATTAATCTTAAAAATAAATCCAAAGGCGAGTATCATTAATAATTACCATCCAATATATGAACTACCTTATATAGATAATTCAAGTAATAACTATAAAGCAGATTTAAATATAAAGACAGGCAAAACCATTTTATTTTTTGGGCTCATTAGGGAGTATAAAGGGTTGGATCTATTAATAAATGCTATTGGATTAAGTAAAAATAAAATTAAAGATTTAAAAGTGTTAATTGTCGGTGAGAATTATGAGTCATTAGAAAAATACCATAAAATGATTAGAGCTCATAATATGGAAGGATCCTTTATTTTTGTTAACAACTTTGTTGATAAAGATGATATTAAGAAATATTTCTTATCTTCAGAATTAGTTGTTCTTCCTTATAAGTCGGCATCCCAGAGCGGAGTACTTTCATTGGCATATAACTTTAATCGCCCCGTAATTACTACAGATGTTGGGGGATTATCTGACTATGTTTCAGATAAAAAATCTGGATTTATTGTAGAGCCAAACTCTGAGGATCTAAGCAAAAAAATTAATATGTTTTTTGATAAAAATTTATTTGAGACGATGAGCAAATTTATAAAAGATAATAAAAAAATATTTTCATGGGAATCTTTTGAGAAAAAATTGAAATTATATGAACAATAAGAAAGTAAATAATCCAAAAAT
>AQSA01000024.1 GCA_000402815.1 Candidatus Neomarinimicrobium atlanticum
TACTTGTCCAAATTCAACTCCAACATTAAAGGAAATAATTGAGAGTAAAAGGCTTTCATCCTTTAACGGTAATTGTTGTAAGCGAGTCGAAAGTCCAAAGCCATGAATTAAACCAAAAAATAATACCATCATGATAAGATTTGGAGCATTTCTATTAAAGACTTTCTTAAATCCATCTAAGTTTTCAAACCCTTTATAGATCACACTTAATGCAATAACTGCATCGATTAAATAATAATTAGCTGTCACCTTATAAAATGTTGCAAATATTAAGGTGATACTGTGACCGATGGTAAAAGCAGTAACAAATTTGACAATGTCCGAAAGCTTAGTTAGAAAAAAGATTACTCCAATTAAAAACAAAATATGGTCATATCCTGTGACCATGTGTTTAGCACCTAAGTACATGTAATCTAATAAACCGCCATCGACCATCTCTGCTTGATCTGATTTGGTTAGTTCGTGAGCAAAAATATTTGTGATAAATAAAAATAAAGTAATTTTTTTCATAACTATTAAACTTACGAAAAATTATTTAAGAATGTGTGTGCGTCACTTAATTATTTTTTTATTTTTTCAAACGCATGCAAAGCAATATCGCGTGAATGTGCAATTGACACAATAGGTTTTGGATAATTTATTCCATAATCAATTCCTGATTCTGTTAAAATTATATGATCTGCTTCCCATGGCTCAAATAAATATTTTTTAGGTAAATGTTTTAATTCAGGCACATACTTTTTAGTATAAGATCCATCTGGATCAAATTTCTTACCCTGTAATATAGGATTAAAAATTCTGAAGTAAGGTGCTGCATCAGCTCCGCTTCCTGCTGTCCATTGCCAACTAGCTGTATTATTAGCTAAATCGGAATCACATAAACAATTATTAAACCATTCCAATCCTATTTTCCAATCGATTAATAAATTTTTCACTAAAAATGAAGCAACAATCATTCTAACGCGATTATGCATATATCCGGTTTCCCACAGTTCGCGCATTCCAGCATCTACAATAGGATATCCTGTTTTGCCTTGTTGCCACGCTTTTAGATATTTCGTATTCATCTTCCATGGAAACTTGTCAAATTGTTTATTCAAGTTTTCAGTACACATATGAGGAAAATGGTAGATTAAATAATAAGAAAATTCTCGCCATCCCAATTCGCTATGAAAATGAACTATATCTTTTTCTGGGGCTAATACTTTACTATCAAACCAAATTTGATGAGGTGAAATTTCTCCAAAATGAATATGAGGTGATAGCATAGAAACATTTTCTTTCGCTGGAAAATTTCTTCCTTGTTTGTAATCCAATAGCCCGCTATCTCTAAACTTTATATATTTGTCCATTGCTGCTGCTTCGCCAATATTCCAATGCTGGCCAAGCTTATCTTTCCAATGATGTTTTGGTAAGAGATCTAATGATTTTATATCTAGTGACTCTACTACGTTATCATTTAAAACAATATTTTCAATTTTTTTAACAACTTTTCTTGGACCTGGATGATTTTTTAAGCATCCTTTTTTGTAAAAAGGTGAAAAAACTTTATAGGGAGAATTATCATGTTTTAATATTTCCCAAGGCTCCCATAATAGCGAACTATTAAATGTACTTACCTTAATATTATTTTTTTTAAGGTAGGTTTTTATTTCAGTATCTCTTTTGATTTCCCAAGGACTGTAACACCTATTCCATGAAACAGATTCTATATCATAATTCTTAATTAATAATTTGATAATTTTGAAAGGATCGCCTGAAAAAAAATTTACTTTTTCATCTAGGCTTTTATTTAATGCCTCTAAAGAATAGTGTAACCACCACGCACTTGCTTCGCCAATATTAAATTCTTTTTGAGTATTATTAACTGTATCATGAATGAAAATAGGGATTACTTTTCCATTCTCTGCAGCAAAGTTTAACGAAGGATTATCGTTGATTCTTAAATCATTTCTAAACCAATGTATTGAAATTTTTTTCATTCTTTGTCCCCTTCAAAGTAGAATGAATTTGTTGAAATAAGAAATAAAAAAGGACTACCAAAGCAGTCCTATTTTTTTAAGATTTAAACTTTTCTATATAGAATTTTTTTATCTCTGGTTTCAGCAACTTAGTTACTTCGTGAACATCTTTTACGATAATAATATTATCAAAATCAGCTTTATCCATTAACTGTGCTTGTAATGGTTCTGATTTAACCCAGTCCAGAAAACCGTTCCACATATCACCAACTAGAATTACTGGCCTTGCTGAAATATGGTTTACCTGAATCAACTGCCAAGTATATAATAATTCAAGAAGCGTACCAATTCCTCCAGGGGTAACAACAACGGCATGACTTATACGGAGAAACTCATCTAAACGAGAAGAAAATCTTTTGTGATGATATCTTACATCTACATGTTTATTTGGAATATCTTCAAAAGGAAGCTCAATGCTAAGCCCGTATGATTTTGATTTTGATGAACTACCTTCTTTGGCACCTGCATTCGCAGCTTCCATCAAGCCTGGTCCTCCNCCAGTAACGATATCTGCACCGCTCTCTGCCAATTCTTTAGCTAATATATATACTTCCTTATATTCTTTTGTGTCCGGCTTTATTCTTGCTGAACCAAATATACTTACTCTATAAAACTCAGTGCCCATATCAGTGATCACTGTATCCAAATCAGCTACTATATTATTTAACTGTTGTATCTGCTTAGATAAAAACTTTCTGACTTTCTTTTCTTTGTCATTCATGTTATTCTCCTTTTTCCTCTGATTAAACAACATAGTTAATTTTTATTGTAGGTACCAATAGGATAAAAAGGGATCACCGAAGTAATCCTATCTGTTTTTCTTATAACTTTCCATTATGGAAAGTTACAACTTGACAATATAGAAAGTTAATCGTATCATAAGCCTTTAAATATAGATTATAAAGGATAGAAACTATGAATAATGAAAAAGAAACTATAAACAAAGAAGAGGCAGCAGCGACATTAGAATCATTAGCTTCATTCAAGCGTGATGCTACTAAATCATTTCGAATGCCACTATTACTAATAATGCTAATAAGCTTAAGTTACTCTCTTATCATCTTTAGCTATGGGATGAGTGAACATGGCAACATGTGGGCCTTGGGAGCGTTGATAGGTGGAGCTGCCTTTTTTATTTTTATTGCTTTCTCTGTATATACTTTTCGTCTTTTGGGGATAAAGGTAAGTGTTTTCCCTAAGGGAAAAAAAAGGATAGTAAATGAGTTAGTATTAGCTGTTATTTTTGGGGTAATTATTATCGCAGGTAGAGAATTTCGATTGTTAGGATTTGAATTTTCTCCTCATATAGCTGCCTTGATTGCAGGCGGTCTTTTAGCCTATTTGCTCTACAAATATCCCACTGGTGAATACATGACAATGGAGAAAAAAAATGACTAAGACGCCATTTAACACCATGATCCATGCACCTAATCGCTTACAAATATGTGCATTATTGGAAAGTACAAAAGAGTTAGAGTTTCATATTATTAAAGAACAACTCGATGTAAGTGATTCAGTACTATCTAAACATTTAAAGGTATTGGAAGATGCAGATTACATTCGAATAATTAAAAAGACAGAATTTACTCGTCAACGCACTTGGCTATCATTGACATCTTTAGGAAGAAAAGCTTTCAAAAGTCATTTAGAAGAACTCAAAAGAATTGTTGGAAAAATATAAAAAAAGGACTACCGAAGTAGTCCTCTCTATTTTTCTTCCTATAAAGATTGCCGCGAAAGAAAATTTCGTCGAACTGTGCAAAGCACTATCGAAGTGGGCGATGAGAGATTCGAACTCCCGACGTCCTGCGTGTAAAGCAGGCGCTCTGACCAGCTGAGCTAATCGCCCCAAAAGTGAATGAAATTAAATTCTTAGATTAAATAATCCAACAAATTACTTTTTAAGATCTGGGATAGCCACATCGATGACATCCATCACTTCTTTTGCAAAATGAAATTTTAAATCTTTCTTGATATGCTCTGGAATCTCTTCTAGGTCNCGCTTATTTGCAAAAGGAAGTATTATAGTTTTAATTCCTGCGCGATGAGCAGCTGTAACTTTTTCTTTTACACCTCCAATAGCAAGAACATTTCCTCTTAGCGTAATTTCTCCTGTCATAGAAAGTTTACTCTTTACTGGCTTATCTGTTAATAATGAAACCAATGAAGTAAACATTCCTACACCTGCTGAGGGACCATCTTTTGGAATAGCTCCAGCGGGACAATGCACATGAATGTCCATCTTTTCTGCAAAATCTTCTTTTAATCCTAAGATATCTGTATGGGATTTGACATAAGTAAATGCGGCGGCGGCAGATTCTTTCATTACATCTCCCAGTTGACCAGTCAAGGTGAGCAATCCCTTTCCTTTCATTTTACTAGATTCTACAAATAGAATATCTCCACCTGCTGCAGTCCATGCCATTCCTGTTACAACACCTGGCTTAGTAGTACGTTCAGCTAAATCAGATTGGAACTTAGGAATCCCTAGATAATCATTTACAACTTTCTTAGTGACGCTGACATTTTTAACTTTTTTGTTTACTACGTCTACTGCAATCTTTCTTAAGACGTTAGAAATTTCTCTTTCCAAGCTTCTTACTCCAGATTCTCTGGTATAAGAACGAATAACTTCTTTAATACCAGCTTCGTTAAACTTCACTTGTTTAGGAGTTAGACCATTTTCTTTAATTTGTTTTGGAATTAAATGTTTCTCAGCAATTTTAACTTTTTCATCATCGATGTATCCTCTAAAGTCAAGCATCTCCATACGATCATATAGTGCATGAGGGATGTTGTCTGGATAATTTGCAGTTGAAATGAACATCACCTTGCTTAAATCGAAATCAACTTCTAAATAATGATCACTAAATGCATGATTTTGTTCTGGATCTAAAACTTCTAACATTGCTGAAGAAGGATCACCTCTAAAATCTGAACCAAGCTTATCAATTTCATCGAGCATAAATACCGGATTATTGGTTTTAGCTTTTTTCAGTGACTGAATAATTCTTCCAGGCAATGCTCCAATATANGTACGTCTATGTCCTCTAATTTCTGCNTCATCTCTTACTCCGCCTAATGAAATACGAACAAATTCTCTTCCCATTGACTTAGCAATAGATTTTCCTAAAGAAGTTTTACCAACTCCTGGAGGGCCTGTAAAACAAAGGATCGGTCCTCTAACANTATCATTTTTGGTGACTTTCTTTTTTAAAGACCTTACTGCTAAATACTCAAGAACACGTTCTTTCACTTTTTCTAGACCGTAATGATCTTCATTNAGTGTTTTACCAGCTTTCTTTATATTTAAATTATCTTTGCTAGACTTGCTCCACGGTAAATCTGTTAGCCATTCTAGNTAAGTTCTTGCCACTGAATATTCTGGAGATTGAGGTGAAATTCGTCCAAGACGATCTAGTTCTTTATGTGCCACCTTTGTAGCCTCTTCACTCATCTTAACATCATCAATTTTTTTGGTCAATTCATCTAATTCTACAGTCTGATTATCTTCTCCTAATTCTTTTTGGATAGTTTTCATCTGCTCTCTTAGATAATACTCTCGTTGAGTCTTAGAAATTTCATCTTGCACTTCAGTTTGAATCTCTTCACCTAGCTTAATACGCTGTATTTCTTTCTGTAATAAATTAATAGCATTTTCAACACGCTTTTTAATATCTAATTCTTCTAAAACTTCTTGTTTTTCTGAATTTGATACAGATAAAAGAGATGTTGCTCTATCAGCAAGTCTNGAAGGNCGATCAATATTTGATAGCATGCCTGCATGCTCTTCNTTNAGATTNGGTGAAATTTTAATTAGTTCAGTAAATGAGCTTTTGAGGCTTTTAGCNAGCGCTTCCACTTGCACATCTGGNCTAGTAATTGACTCTGGAATTCTTTCCACATCNGCCATAAAATATGTATCGCCNTCTTGGTACTTGAGAATTTTTACTCTATCTACACCTTGCACAATAGCAGACTTACTATTGTCTGGCATATCAAAAGTTTTTAACACTAATGCAAGCGTACCATAAGAATACAAATCTTCTTCTCTTGGATCNTCTACTGATCCATCTTGCTGTGCAACAACAACCAAATATTTATTATCTGGATCTAGGTCATCGATTAATTGCAATGACTTCTTTCTTCCTACATAAATAGGAATGACCTGTTGAGGGAATAATACCGTATTCTTTAGCGGCATTACTGGGTATTGTGTTTGTGCTGTATCCATTTTTTTTCCTATTTCTATTGATGCAAAAACTATGCCTTATATCAAATATAACCTAAAACTATAAAAATTCATCAAAAATNTGCCAAAATGGCAATAAAGTCTGCTAATTTAGTTCAATTGAATATAAAAATTCTTCAAAAGATACTGAATTTTCTTTTATTAAATCATTGCTACCTACAGCTTTTAGAAAATATAAGCTATTAGGAAACTCTACTACTCCGCCTAAAAGNCCATAGTTAGATTGTACAACCACTGGCGCAGTATTGTTCCCCATTCTAGGAACCTCGTATGTTCCATACATTTCAATTGAAGTAACATANTTACTATCTAAACTATCTCTTTTAATAATAATACTATTTTTATCAAATGTTTCATCTTGTTTGAACTGGCTAATCCATCTATCTATATTTTGATCTGCTGTTCCTTGAATATTATTAAATACTACCAAAGAAAATTCTTCATTTGTATTAAGACTTACTTCTAGCAAACGAAACTGCTTATCTGAACTAGTAGCTTCCCAGCCATCTGGTAATTTATAAGAGATATTTTTTACTAGCTCTCTTCCAACGTATTGGTTAGTACCATTTATGGCAATATGAGATACAAAAAAACATGTACCTATAATAAGTGTGTATAATATTATTCTATTCATTGGTGCTAAATATTGTACGTGCTTGCTCATCGGCGCGATAAGAACTTCTTACTAGTGGTCCAGATTCGACAATCTTAAATCCAATAGACTCTCCGAAAATTTTATATTCGTCAAACTTTTCTTTTGGAACGTATTGCTCTACTTTCAAATGTTTCTTAGTNGGTTGTAAATATTGTCCAATTGTAAAAATTTGTACTCCTAAATCTACAATTTGTTTCATTGTATCCTTTACTTCTTTCTCCGTTTCTCCTAGTCCAACCATAATACCTGTCTTTGTGCGTAAACCATAATTTATAGATTCCTTAAGCACGTCTAAAGAGCGCTGCCAATTTGCTTGCGCCCTTACTCCCTTGCTAATCCTTTCTACACATTCAACATTATGACTAAAGATATCCGGCTTTGAATCAAATACTGTTTTTAGGGCATTTTTATCTCCTTGAAAATCTGGAGTTAAAACTTCTATTGTACATTTTGGATTTAATTTACGAGTAGTATTGATTGTTTGTGCCCATATACTCGATCCATAGTCGCCCTTCAAGTCATCACGATCAACAGATGTAATTACTACATGTCTTAATTGCATTTTTTGCACTGCTTGTGCTACACGATATGGCTCAAGTGGATCGTCCCATGTAGGTCTTCCTGTTTTTATAGAACAAAAACCACAGCCTCTAGTACANGTATCTCCTAATATCATAAGAGTAGCTGTCTTACGACTCCAACATTCATAAATATTTGGACATCTAGCCTCAGCGCAAACAGTATTGAGATAACTTTTCTGNACCATCTTTTTAACTGATTTATAATTTTCATCAGTTGTTATATTAATCTTTGGTTTATGTAATCCTGTTTGAATCATTGTGCTTTAAATAGTTGATTAAAATGCAATATAATTGACTGTTTAATATCATTCATAAAAAAATTTGTTCCAAGTTCTTTCTCCATTGAAGTCATCAAAACATCATCAATTCCACAAGAAATAATATTAGAAAAATATTTCATATCTGTGTTTACATTTAAAGAAAATCCATGAGTAGTAATACCGCGAGATACTCTGATGCCAATACTGCCAATTTTTTTATTATTTACCCATACACCAGGGTTTCCTTCTTTTATATGAGCATCTATTTTATAATCATGCAACGTGGCAATCAGCAATAATTCAATATTTTTTACATAAGATTTCACACCCAATTTCATTTTTTTTAGATCTATTATTGGATATCCAACTAATTGTCCTGGACCATGATATGTGACATCTCCACCGCGATCTGTTTGAATAATTTCACAATTATTATTTAAAATATTTTTAGGATTAGCATGCTTACCAAGAGTATAAATATGATCATGCTCTACCAAGAATAATGTATTCACTCCTGAGTTTTGAATTAATTTTTCTCTTGTAATTTCTTGTGNAGATANGGCTATATTGTAATTACATGTCCCTAAATCTTTAACAGCTATATTCATTTACTTTAACTGTAGCAATGTTTCAAAAATAGCTTCAGAAAAAGTAGGATGAGGATGTACAGAATCAAATACACTATTCACTGTTAAGTTGTTTGATTTAATAACACTCAACTCTGAAATCATTTCTGTAGCATTGGAACCAACAATATGTGCGCCTAGAATATTGCCTTCTTTTCCAACTANCATTTTTATAAATCCATCAGTAGCTCCTACTGCAACAGCTTTTCCATTAGCAATGAAAAAAGATTTAGCTACTTTAAAATCTATAGCACTGTCTATTAATTGTTGCTCTGTAGATCCTATTGATGCTACTTCCGGTTTAGAATAAGTACAGGCAGGAACACTATTATAATCAATTTTTTTTGGATTTAATCCACACAGATGTTCTACTGCATAAAGACCTTCTGCTGCAGATACATGAGCTAGCCATGGCGCCCCAATTACATCTCCAACAGCATAAATATTATCAATATTTGTTTTTCCATTTCTATCAACTGCAATATGGTTATTAGCAGAGAAATTTATTCCAATCTCTTCTAATCCCATTCCCTGAGAATTTCCTTCAACTCCAACAGAAATTAAGATTTTTTCATCATCAATCTTATCTGCTAAAGTACCAGTTAATATATTAATTTTTTTCTTTTTAAAAACTTTTTCAACCCATTGAGAGACTTCTTTATCTTCATGTGGTAGAATATTTTCTTCTGCTTCTATCAGTGTAATATTTGTTCCAAAACTGTTGAAGAAATATGCAAACTCTACTCCAATGGCACCTGCTCCAATAATTGTCATAGATTTGGGTATTGAACTCATTTGAAAAATATCTTTTGCATAAACCACCTTACTATGATCGGCATTTAGATTAGGTAAAGTTTTTGGTTTAGATCCTGTCGCAATAATAAATGTATCCGCAGTAATGGAAGTCTCGTTAACAACTATTGTATTTTTATCAATAAAAGTACCAAATCCTGCATGAAAATCTATATTATGCTTCTTTACTTGATGATGCAAACCTCGTGATAAGCGCTGTCTGGCTTTTACGCTCTTATTAATAATAAATTTGAAGTCTACTGTGATATCTTTTACAGAAATACCATAAGAATCGGAGGCATTGATTAAATCCATAGCTTCAGCATTTTTTAACAAGGATTTAGTTGGAATACATCCCCAGTTTAAACATACACCCCCAAGATCATTATCATCAACAATCGCTACACTCATGCCGAGTTCAGCAGCTCTAAATGCTGCTGTATAGCCACCTGGCCCTCCTCCGACTACTATTAATTGATATTTTTTCAATCGAATCCTAAATGTTGTTCATTTGAATTAACTTTAAAAATTCATTTCTTGTTGATTCTTTTTCTCTGAAAATTCCTAACATGGAACTACTGGTTGCAATACTATTTTGTTTTTGTACTCCTCTGCTTAACATGCAAAAATGCTTTCCTTCTAAAACGACTGCAACACCTCTNGGATTTAGAACCTCCTGTAAACATTGAGCTATCTGATTAGTTAAGCGCTCTTGAACCTGAAGTCTTTGAGCAAAAAGATCTGTGATTCTTGCAAGTTTTGATAATCCTATAATTTTTCCATCAGGTATATATCCTATATGAGCTTTACCATAAAAAGGAATCATGTGATGTTCGCAAAGACTATAAAATTCAATATTTTTAACAATAACCATATCTTTAGATTCACCTTCAAAAATCGCATTATTGATTAAATCATCGAGGTTTTCTGTATATCCTTTTGTTAAAAAATTCCATGCTTTGGCGACTCTTTTAGGCGTATTTATTAATCCTTCTCTATTAGGATCTTCTCCTAAAAGCTCNAATAAATTTCTAGTATTTGCTTCTAATTTTTTTTGCTTATCGTCTTTCATTAATGCTCCTCTAAATAACTTGTAGGTTGAATCTTATCTTTTAATGCCCATAATGCAAAATAAATGATTGGGGTATCAATTAATGCAACNAATACCTTAAAAAGCCATCCCATCATCCATAAGCTATAAAAACGTTCCCATTCTATCACTCCAGCCGTACAAAGAATAATCAGAATTACTGATGTATCTACTAATTGTGAAAACATGGTAGATGCATTATTTCTAAGCCATAAATACTTACCTTTTGTAAGACGTTTCCAGAAATGGAATATTCTTACATCTATTAACTGTGCTGTCAAGTATGCTACCATAGATGCAAAAAAGGCAGGACCAGTCAGACCAAAAACTTTTGTAAATGTTTCGCTATCTATAGGAGACCATTCTACAGCAGTGGCATTGATAGCTACCATTATTAATAAGGTCGTAAAGACGCTCGCAAAAAAGCCAGAGACCACTACTTGATTTGCACGCTTTTGGCCATAAAGCTCAGAAATTAAGTCTGTGACTAAAAATGTTACAGGGTATGCAATGATTCCTACAGAAAGCTCAAAGTTTATACCCAAAAAATTCCAGGTAAAAAACTTCTGGAAAATCAGATTGCATGCTACAAGCGATGCAATGAAAATTCCTGTTAAAATTAAATAAAATCTTTCTTGAAAATCATTCACTATTACCCCCATAATAGTCTGTATAGATTGTTGGTGTTTCTACTATACGTATATGATGCAATGAACATCCTTTTAAATGAGAAGCTATGGTGTCCCAAATAAAAACCACTAAATTTTCTGTTGAAGGCTGCTTTCCTTGAAACCAGGGGACATCTTTCTCAAATTGAGAATGATCTAGCACTGACACAATATGTTTCTTTACAATATCTTTTAAATGGCCTAAATCGACAAGGAATCCTGTATCGGGATCTACATCTCCAGTAACAGTAACATGTAATGTATAATTATGGCCATGCACTCTCACATCTTTTCCAAACACTTCTAAGTTTTTCTCATCAGACCATTTAGCATTTCCATATTTATGCGCTGCTGCAAAAGTAAATACTTTTGTTAAATATATGTTTTTATTTTTTCCCATTTGAATAAGTAATTTATCTAAATAAAGATCTTCTTCCAACTACTGAAGTGATTGGACATTTATTTGGATTAAAATTCTTTGCAGGACAATAGTCTCTACCATAAAATACAATTTGAAGATGAAGTTTGCTCCATTTTTCTTTTGGAAATAACCTTTTTGCATCTCTTTCTGTTTGCTTAACACTCCTACCTGAAGAGAGTCCCCATCTATATATTAATCGATGTACATGGGTATCTACTGCAAATGCAGGAACTCCGAATGCTTGTGACATCACTACAGAAGCTGTTTTGTGTCCTACCCCTGGGAAAGATTCCAGTGCTGCAAAATCATTAGGTACTATTCCATCATATCTATCAACCAATATTTGAGATAACCCTAGAATTGCTTTTGATTTTGCTGGACCTAGCCCGCAAGGTCGTATAATGCTATAAATTGTTTCATAGTCTAGAGTAATCATTTTTTCTGGGCTATTCGCGCGTTTGAAAAGAGTTGGAGTTACTTTATTTACAGACTTATCTGTTGTATTTGCAGATAATAGAACTGCAATGAGCAAAGTATAATTGCTTGAATGAGTTAAAGGTGCAGACACTTCGGGATAAATGGCATCAAGCTTATCTATTATGAAGTTAACTTTATCTTGTTTAAGCATGAATGCTTACAATTGATTTAGGGCATCAAAAGTCAAAGATTTTGGTCGAGTCAATGGAAGTCCCATCGCGCGAGCTAATACAATCTGAGATACAATACCTAGAGATCTAGACATACTAAATAATACAGTATAAAATTCAAATTCTTTCAACCCATAGTAATGGAGTAATGATCCAGATGCAGCATCAACATTTGGCCATGGATTTTTTGCTTTTCCATGCTCTTTTAATACATCAGGAATAATATCAAATAACTTGGTAACTACATCAAAAACTTCACTATCACTAATATAATCTTTACCAAATCCCATGAATGCTGTAAATCTTGGATCAGGGCATCGTAACACAGCATGGCCATATCCAGGAATTACTTTTCCTGAATTTAATCTATCCCAAGCAAAAGATTTTAACTCTTCATCGCTTGGTACGCCTTTAAAATGATCTACAATATCTAAAACAAATTTTAAATTATTTTGATTTGCTAGTCCATGTAATGGGCCAGCTAGACCATTTAGGCCAGCAGATAAGGAATAGTAAGGATCGGATAGGGCAGAATTAACAGTTAGCGCACTAAATGTACTTACATTTCCACCTTCATGATCACAATGCAACATTAAGTAAAGTTGCATCATTTTTAGCATATCTTGAGACTCTTCAAATCCCATCATTTGTAAAAAACTTTTAGACCAATCTTGAGAGCCTGCATGCTCTAATCTTTCACCCTTATCAAATCTTAATCGATAGATTGCTGCTGCAATAGCAGGAAGTTTTGCAATAATATTTAAGCCGTCAGTAAGAGTGCTTTCCCAATAATCATTCTTTGAGATTACTAAATCATAAGCTTCCGCAAATTTACTTTCCTTTTGCATAGATAAAATTGCTGTATTAAACATTGCCATAGGATGTGAATCTTTTGGCATACTATTTAATACATCCCAAACATATTGTGGAACTTCACTTCTGGAGTGTAAAGATTGTTGTAGATCTTCTAATTCTTCCTTGTTAGGTAATTCTCCAACAAGCATCAAATAGAGAACTTCTTCTGGCTTGATATGAACCAAATCAAGTATATGATGTCCTCTAACATGTAATCCAGCATCTGCTGTTACAGATGAAGTATCACATATCATTCCCTTTACTCCTCGCATACCAGAAAAGGCTTTTTCTATTGTCACGTTACTTGTAACATGATCTCCTTTTTCGTCGATAAGCTGTCGATAATTATATCTCCAGTCAGGTATTTTTTTTGCTAGATTTTCTTTTAATTTCCCCATAATGATGTCTGAATTTAAGTTTGAAATTGCATATTGTGTAATTGTTTATATATACCGTCTCTATTAATGAGTTCATCATGACTACCTTCATCAATAATCTCGCCTTTATCTAATACAATAATTTTATCTGCATTATGTACTGTAGATAGCCTATGTGCTATTACAATTACCGTACGATTACGCATTAATTTTTCAATTGCTTGTTGTACCTTTTTTTCTGATTCAGTATCAAGAGATGAAGTTGCTTCATCTAAAATTAGTATTGGTGGATTTTTAACAATTGCGCGGGCTATAGCAATACGCTGTCGCTGTCCTCCAGATAATGATACGCCCCTTTCTCCTATAATTGTTTCATATCCATNAGGTAATTTTTTAATAAACTCATGTGCATTTGCTGCTATTGCAGCATCCTTAATAATATCATCTGAAAGTGACTCAACNCCATAGGATATATTTGCTCTTACAGTATCATTAAATAAAAATGTTTCTTGAGTCACAATACCCATTAATGATCTAAGTGAATTAATATCTATTTCTTTAATATTATTATCATCAATAAAGATAGAGCCTTTAGTAGTNTCGTAAAATCTTGGTATTAAATCAACTAGAGTTGATTTTCCTGCACCGCTAGGACCAACTAGTGCAATAATTTGACCTGATGAAATTGAAAAATTAATATTTTTTAGTACTTNCTCATCTTTATTGCCATAATGAAAACTCAAGTCTTTAAATATAATTTCTTTTTCTAGGTTATCTACATGTGTAGCATCTGGAACATTAATAATATCAGACTTTGTATCTAAAATGGAAAAGACCCTGTCTGCTGATGCTAATCCATTTTGTAATTCATTGAAAACATTACTAAGATTTTTCATTGGCCCGAACAAGCTAAACAATAGTAAGATAAATCTTATAAAATCTTCTGAGCTAATAGATTGAGCTACTAATACATCGCGTGCTCCTATCCATAATAATAATGCTGCAATTGATGCTCCAATAATCTCTGAAATAGGGGATGAAACCAATCTCAAAATATCTTTTCTCAGCATTAATTTATAATACTTATGCGTTTCATTAGAAAATCGTTTTACNTCATATGCCTTCATTGCAAAGGCTTTAACAATCCTGATAGAACTTAAAGTTTCAGAAATAACAGAAGTAATCCCTGCTAATTGCTCTTGTGTTCTTGCTGCTCTTCTTCTAATACTTTGTGCAATGCCAAAAATAATCACTCCACTCAAAGGAACTACTGTCAATGCAATTCCTGCCAGTTTAGGACTTATAATAAAGAGTAAAGTTAAAAATGTCAGAATATTAATTGGCTCAACAAATAATTTTTGAAAGGTAGTTGATAAAGAATTTTTCATATTATCAATGTCACTCACAAGAACTGATGTTAATCTGCCAGATTTATTTTTATTAAAATAAGATAAAGATAGATAATGAAAATGCTCATAAAGACTGTTTCTTAGATCTCTTATCAACTTAAACTGAATAATAGATAAAGTGATATTTTTGATATATAGTGCAATATTTTTAAATGTAAATACTGCTACCAAAGCAACACAAACAGCTGAAACCGTATCTATTGCTGATTCACGCAATAGTAAATCATTTGAAAATAATTTCAATCTATCATTTGCAGATAAATTATCTAAAGCTAGTAATCGTGCATTTTCTGCAACCATATCATTGAAATCAATTAATACATTGTTAATCATAGTTGCAGTGATCCAAATAGAAGCACTATTAAATAAGACAAAAATAATAGCTGCTATGCTTGAAGCAATTAATAAAGGCCAATATGTAAGAATGAGCTTAAATAATCGGATATGTGAAGATTGATTCATTTTCTNTAAACTATATTTCAGTATTAGNAATTTCTTCTTTCTTCTCTCNTTNAAGAGATTCTTTTTTTGTTACTTTATATACCATTTCTTGTTCGCCATTGGTTCGATTTCGCTTTATTTTTTTAATATCTTCCATTTCAGAGTGTATAGTGCAATAATTAGAAGTTGACTCTCTATTTTCTAAATAGAAAATTTCTTTATAGTCATTATCANTATAGTGATGAGCTTTTAAATTGGTACTTANTATATGACCACCACTTAGTAAAAGTGATAAGCTAAATAGCGAATTGATTATTGTTGTAACCATTTTTTACCTATGTACTTCTTTAAAAATCATTTTTGCATGAACTATATCTGCTTCAATAAATGTACTGCCAATAATTGTAAATCCTAAATCTTTATAAAATTTTATCACACTTTCTTGAGCATGCAAATATATCATATCTTCTGATGGAATTTGATTCAAAACAAACTTTACAATATNTCTACCAATACCTTTNCCTCTAAACTCCNGTAACACTGCAAAACGTTCTAACTTGNAACCTTTAGAGGTTTTTCTCCATCTTCCTGTTCCAACTGGAAAATTGTCATAGAGGGCTAACACATGAAATGAAGCATCTTCATTTTCAATTTCNAGGCTTTCTGGAACATTTTGTTCCTCTATAAATACAGTTCTCCTGATATCAAGAACAGCATTATAATCTGCTTCTGTTTTTACTAATTGTATNTTAGCATTCATTTTTGCAATTTCAATATTATACAATGAGAAATCAAAGACTAATTATTGTAATTATTTTATCTTTATTCTTCAGCATNTCTACTGCTCAAGATAAATTTAAATCATATAAAGANATAAAAAAGATTCCTGATGGAATGAATCTTATCCATGATAATAATCAAATAAGAGCCATAGTAGGAGTGCATGGATTTTATCCTATTTATTGGGTTGAAATCCACCATGAATGGGTACAGCCTTTCAATTGGCTAATTGATCAAGATATAAAAACTTTCTTTTATAAATATGATTGGAATGAATGTCCCAGTGAGGTAGCTAGGGAATTTTCAAATGAGCTAAAAACTCTTATAGATAAATATCCAGAAGTAGATGATTGGCAGATTGTTGGTCATAGCATGGGTGGTAGTGTAGTCATGTTTGCTAANCAATCTTTTGAATATAACAGTAAGATTACCTTTAATACGGTAGCTACTCCAGTGCATTATGAGCGTGAAAAAACGCCTTTTTTTATAAGAATGTATGAATCAATATTTAATAAGCAGTGCTCTGAAAATATTAACAGCCTTGATAATGAATTTGACAATGGTTTTACTAATAAGCATGTGCAATGGAGAAATTTAAAGGAGTTTGATTCGCAATTTAAAAAGTATGATTTTGATCCATATGATCGTGATGTTAAAAATTCAATCGTTTTTCAATTTCCAGATAGCCTTGATGGAGAAAGAGTTGGACATACTTCAAGTTTATATTTTTCTATTTTAGAAATAGCAAATTAAATCATATATCAGTATTCAGATATCTCGATTGATACAGGACAGTGATCTGATCCCATAACATCTTCGTGTATTTCTGCATCTGTAACATTTTCAACAAAAGCTTCATTTGTAAAAAAACCATCTATTCTCCAACCAATATTACGTTGTCGTGCACCAAATCTATATGTCCACCAAGAATAACGTTCAGGTTCATCATGAAACAATCTGAAAGTATCTACATATCCATTTTCGATATAAGTATCAACTTGAGCTCTTTCTATTGGCATAAACCCAGAGTTATTTTTATTTGCTTTTGGATTGGCTAAATCAATTTCTTGATGTGCTGTATTCCAATCTCCACCCACTAAGACATTCACTCCTGATGCTACTTGCTCATTCAAAATTTCTAATAAATCATCATAGAAGTCTAATTTATATTGCAGGCGATGTTCGTCTTTTTGCCCATTAGGGAAATAAATATTATATAATAAAAAATTTTCAAATTCAGTAATCAAGACACGTCCTTCTCTATCATATTTTTCAATACCAAGTCCGTATTGTACATGTAAAGGCTCTTCTTTTGAGAATGTTGCAACGCCACTATACCCTTTTCTTTCGCCTGAATGCCAGTAGCCATGGTAGCCATCTACACTTTGTAGTGAATCAGGTAATTGTTCAAAATGAGCTTTGGTTTCCTGTATACATAAGATATCAGGAGCTGTAGCATCGACCCAATCTAAGAATCCTTTTTTCTCAATTGCTCTTACACCATTTACATTCCAAGAAAATATTCTCATTTTATTTTTTACCTCTTTAATTTTAAAATTTAATTGATAAATTAAACTATGAACTTTAAAGAAGAATTCAAAAAAATTATAGATGAAAACTCAATTGTCCTTTTTCTAAAGGGAACAAAAGATATGCCGGTATGCGGTTTCTCTAAAACAACTGTCAATTTATTAAATCATTATGGCGTTGATTTTAAGGATGTAAATATCTTAGAAAATCCTGAAATGAAAACAGCGTTGTCAGAATTATCAGGATGGCCTACATTCCCTCAACTGTTTGTTCAGGGGAAGTTATTAGGTGGTTGTGATATTGCAGTAGAGATGCACGAAAGTGGTCAACTCTTAGATGCTTTAGATGTATAAAGAAAGACTATTGTAAAAATAGTATCTTAGCTCTATATTTTGCTACATTTTTGGCCCGTTCGTCTAGTGGTTAGGACTCATGGTTTTCATCCATGCAACAGGGGTTCGATCCCCCTACGGGCTACACCTTTTTATTCCATTAAGTAATACTAATGACTATCATAAAAATAATAAATAAACCGACCAGTCGGTTTTTGTTGTTTTTTTGGAAAAAAGTATCTTATATTAAATATGTCAATATGAGTTAGTGAGGGCGGGGGAAATCCTTGATTAGTTCAAACAGTTAGATATTATACTATATTATACCTTTAAATTTTGAACATACATCTCCCGCTCTATCCTTCAATAAAATTCTAAAATTATAATTTACTATTATTGGGATGTGGTCTAATGGCAAGGCACGACACTGTTAATGTCGAAGATGGTGGTTCGAATCCATCCATCCCAGCATTATTTTGTNATTACTTATCTAAAAACTGAGCAATTAACCTTTGAAAATGGTGGACGCCCTTTTCCCTAGTTGGAGAAAATCTTCCAGATTTATAAAAAGAAGATTGAATACCTTTACTTTCATTTTCTACAATGAATTCATCTTCTCTTTCAACTTTATCAATATCATTTCCAGCGCCTTTATGAAGCTTACTATGATCATAAATATATGTTAGAAATGATACTTTTGTGCGATTTATACTAATTGGCTTAACAATATTTACTGATAAGCCCCATGGATAAAAATTGAACATCATATTAGGAAAAACCCAGTAGTAGTATGCTGCTACTTTCTTTCCGTAATCAATATGATCTTTTGGCAAATCAAATGTTTCATTGGCATCATCAGAATATCCAATTTGTAAGCTAGAATATTTATGTAATTCAGTAGTATAGCTTCCATAGTCTAGCACTTTATTTAATCCCTCATGAACAAATGGAATATGAAATCCCTCTAAATAATTATCGCAATATAATGCCCAGTGCGCTTGTATTAAGTAATCCTTAGACATACTACTATCGAATGAGAATTCATCTAAAGGTAAGAAACCAATTCGTTCATTAATCGGCTCAAGAATTTCTTTAAAATCAAAGATAGGATTTAATCCTGCAAATAGAAATGGGCCCCACTCTCCTAGCGGAAACTTATATAAATTATCACATTCTCTTGGAAAGTCTTTTGCTTCTTTAAACTCTGGCATTGATCTAAAGTTTCCATTTAGATCGAATGACCTTCCATGATATGCGCATGTAATATTTTTTGATTTTCCTGGACCTAGAGCTAGAATATGCCCTCTGTGGGTACAAACGTTTGTCATACAATTAATATCACCCTCTTTNTCTCTAGTAAGCAGTATAGGTTCTGTTAAAAATCCATCTANCAAAGTAAGTGGATAAATAGAGTTGGTTAATTTTAGAGAAGAGTTATCCCCAAGCCATTGCCAGGATTTTAAAAAAATATTTTCTCTTACTTGATCAAAAACGTCATGGCTCTTGTAAAAAGATGATGGAAGTGTTTCAGCTTTAGATATATCTTTATGAATATTAAATTGAGACGTCAAAGGTACCTTAGGGACTAGTTAAATAGAAAACCAAACTTAATNCCAATATGTGTAGTGCCATATTTGTTGGCTATACTTGGTTCAACAAAAAACTCTGTAAGTGAGTTCTGATTTGTAATAACTCCAGGTTCAAAAATAAAAGGTACTGCTAATTCTGTAAACACAGTAGAGCTGTTAAAAGAAGTTGTACCATCTTCTTCTAATAAAGAATCATAGATATTTTTTTCATTAATCATATTAATATTTAATCGCGGGATTATCACAAAATTTGCATCCGTCATAAATTCCTTACTCATACCGAATTCTATTGCATAAGATTTTCCATAGAAGTCTTGATCTAGACTATCCAGAGCAGAACTGCTAAAGTTTGAGCTGCTATATCTTAATCCTAAAGATAAAGTTACAACTTTTAACTGCTGAAATTGAGCAGGATCAAAGTAGTATGTTGCCCCAAGAGAAAAATTCTTATCGCCAACATTAGGGTTNTCGCTTCTGAACGATTCAGTAAAATTAAATTGAGGATCACCATCCGGATTAGATTGCTCTCCTGTTAAATCAAAAGTNTAAGTGTCTTTACGATCAAAATAAGAATATCCATATGAAAAGTCCAAACCAACTAGACCTTTGTATACATACCCAACATTAATTTTATTTCCGTAGCTACTTCTAACAAACTTTCCTTCTCCAAAAAAATCTATATTTTGATCACGCCCAAAGGATACTGTTGTGGATGTTTTTCCAGGTATTACTAAATGTGTTTGTGACAATAATAATGTTGGGGAAATGAATAATAAGATAATAAGAATTCTCTTCATGCCATAAAATTACTACATGAATGAGTGATTAAGAATTTATTTTTTATTTTTTTCAATAACTGATACTAAGCTATCATATATCTCTTGAGTGTTGCGAGGAGCTCCAATCAAAATATCACGAATGATACCATTTTTATCCACAATAAAGTGTGCCGGAGCTACAGGACTTAAAGAAGAGCTAAAGTTTCTAGATATTTGACCCTGTACATATGTAAAATCTGTTCTTTCAAGAAAATTAGTAATGTCTGGAATACTATCGAAGCTTAATGCAAGAAAAGTAATTTCCTCGTCTTTATATGTTTCAACTAGATCATTTAAGTAAGGCATTTCAGCTATACAAGGACCACAATTAATATACCATAAATTCACGACCAAAAGATTACCTTCAAAATCTTTAAAAGATTTTACTGAACCGTCTAGCATATTTAATGGGCCTTCCGGTAATGCTTTATCTTTCCATTGATCTACTACCCTCTTGTTAATAACAGCACCTCTACCACCGGCTTTCATTAAAGTTGCTTCTTCAATAAGATTCTCAATCACATCATCCGCTACAAAACCACGTAGGTCATCATATTTTTCAAATAATATATATTCAGTATTATTCAGTTCATTATCAAAACGTCTTAAAACTTGTAAATTTACATTTTCGACAAGACTATCTTTTTGTGATTCTGTTAGAATATTTCCTTGACCGTCTTTGAAAACGATCCCATTGGATGTAGGAGTAACTACTTTTGTAGGTTTTTCACTTANAGTAATTTCTTGTTGGGTGCTCTGCTCTGGAACAGGAGAAACTTTTTCTTGGCAAGAAAAAATACTTAATAAAATGACGAGTGTTAATAAAAATTTCATGTGCGATATCGATTCAAATATAACTTAGCTATGAATAAAAAAGATAAAAAAAGACAGAGAACACAAAACCAAATAAAAATAGCCTCAAAATTATCTGATATCCATTTTGCTGTTTCAGATAGTTCTTCTTTTTTTATGAAATACATAGTAGAATATCTAAACTTTTAAGGATAATTATGATAAAAATATTTCTACCATACCAATATGTTATAGTAACACTAATAGGATTTACAGTGATGATCCTATTAAGTGGGTTCTCATATAAAAAAATAGCAACAAATAGTCTTGAAAAATCTCCATCTAAAGCAAATTTCTATGACTTAAAAGCAATGTCAATTGATAATGAAGAAATTTCTTTTGAACAGTTCAAAGGAAAGAAAGTTCTTATTGTTAATGTTGCTACTAAATGTGGTTATACTTATCAATATGAAGGGATGCAAAAGCTAACAGATTTATACGGAGACAAAGTAGCTGTACTAGGATTTCCTGCTAATGATTTTTTATTTCAAGAATCTGGTAGTAACGAATCTATAGCAGAATTTTGTGAAACTGTGTTCGGCGTAACGTTTCAAATGTTTGAAAAAGTTACTACTAAGGGCAGAAATCAAAGCTCAGTGTATACTTGGCTTAGTGATTCCAATCTTAATGGATGGAATGATCAAAAACCTACATGGAATTTCTGTAAATACTTGATTGACGAAAATGGTGAATTAGTAGCGTTCTTTGATTCTANAGTTAAGCCACTTTCCAAAGAAATTACTAGTCTTTTATGAGAGTATCTCTAAAGATACTTACAATCATATTTCTTTCAATTCCCCTTTATAGCCAAACTCAAAAATCTGAAATAACCATGGAAAATCTTGGTGTTGAAATATCAAATATTAACATCAGCTCAATAAAAGAATTACTTAGCAATCCTTCTGACTATCTTGGGGATAATGTAACTATTAATGGTAAAATTATAGATGTTTGCCCAATGATGGGTTGTTGGATTGAAGTAAAAGATTTTTATTCTGAAGAAGTCATTAGAGTGAAAGTAAAAGATGGAGATATTATCTTTCCTAAAGAATCCAAGAATAAAGAAGTGCTTGTTGAGGGAGTTTTTTCAAAGCTAGACTTTACAGAAGAACAAGCTATTGAGTGGAAGATACATTTAGCTGAAGAGAAGGGTATTCAATTGTCTTTAGAAGATATTACGCTTGATGCATCTGACTTAGTAGAGTATAGAGTTCAAGGTTTGGGTGCACAAATTACTACTATTAACTAGACGTTCATCAATATCAGGCTAATTGCCATTATAATCATTCCAGCTGTTACCCCTATAATAGGATCAGATGGTTCTCCATACTCTTTTGATACAGGTAGTAATTCATTTATAGCAACATAGACCATAATTCCTGCGCATAGAGCAAATGATATTCCAAATAATGCTTCGTTATAGACTGTACGGAAAATTAAAAATCCAATTACGGCACCTAATGGTTCAGCTAAGCCNGATGCAAATGAAATCCAAAATGCTTTTGACTTATTTTTTGTAGCATGGTAAATGGGAACAGACACTGCCAATCCTTCGGGAATATTATGAATTGCAATAGCCGTAGCAAGAGTTAATCCAACTGCTGGATCGTAGACAGCCGCTGTAAACGTTGCAAACCCTTCTGGAAAATTATGAATTGCTAAAGCAATTGCAGAAAATATTCCAGTACGAATTAACTTAGACTCGCTTTTATTTGAAGATCGTGATATAAAATCAGCAATTGAATGGTGATCAAATAGCTGATCAATAAATAACATTATTAATAATCCGCCAATAAATGCTGTTACTCCAATTAATTTACCATAGGTATCTCCATAGAGCCCACCTAAAGAGTCAAAGGAAAGTATAAGTAATTCCATAAATGAAACATAAATCATTACTCCTGCTGACAGCCCTAAAGCCAACGATAATAATCTTTTATTCTCAAATTTGGAATATAGTCCAAGCATGCTTCCAATACCGGTACTGAGACCAGCGAGAGTTGCTAAAGCAAACCCAATATAAACGTTTGTTATGTCCATGTTTTCCTTATTTTTTCTCTTTAAATTATTTATGTTTACTTATAAAATTATGTTTAATGTAATAAAAATAATCATATCTGCCCTTATAATCTTTATAGCATCTGAAATTGCGAAAAAAGATACTCTTGTAGGTGCAATCATTGTTTCTCTGCCCATGATTTCTTTATTATCAATTATATGGATATATGTTGAGACTAAAGATATAGAAAGAATTATTTCTTTTTCTTATAGTATTTTTTCTATGATAATACCCTCTTTATCTTTTTTTCTCACACTACCATATTTTCTAAAGAAAAATATTTCATTCAGTATTAGCCTTATGCTTTCCATAGTGATTATGATTGTATTATATTTTGGACTAGCAACATTATATAAAAAGATAGGATACGTCGTTTAAATGAAAAAATTATTCATAACGCTACTATGCATTGGTAGCCTTTATTCGCAGGAGAGTGAAATGAAAACTGTAGATTATGTAGATATAGAACGTTTTATGGGAAAGTGGTTTGTTACAGCTATTGTACCCAATATGATAGAAAATGGAGCAACAAATGCATCCGACATCTATGAGCTTAATCCTGATGGAACAATTGCTATTACATATGATGCAATCAAAGATGGAAAGAAAAAGCAGATTAAACAAAAAGGGACTATAATCAATAAAGAAAGCAATGCTGATTGGACCATACAGATGAAAAAGCCTTATGTTCCATTTCTCAAATTTCCTTTTAAAATTATTTTAATAGACCCTAATTATAAATATATGGCAGTTGGTTATCCTGACAATAAAATGGGCTGGATTATGAATAGAGATACCAATATGGATGAATTAGTATACGAAGATATACTAGTAAAGCTTGAAGAGTTTGGGTATTCAAAAGATCAGTTTGTAAAGATCTTACACAACTAGTGTTGATGTCCTCCACCAAATAAGGCCAAGGCTAAATATAATATTCCAATTAATACAATTAATGAAGCAGCTATTAAATTTGTATTAAAACGTTTATTCATCGAATTTAAATAATCACTAAATCTATCTTTAAAGAATAAAAATAATATCATAATGCCAATCAATGTTAATGCGATTCCTAAAACATAAACTATAATACTGGAATAAAGAGTGATACTATCATCACTAAACTTTGTTGAAGCAATTAAGAGAACTGCTATAGCGGAGGGACATGGAATTAATCCAGCAACCATACCTGTAGTGAATGGACTTGAAAATTTAGATTCATTGAAATGAAAATGCATTGGTTCATCGCAATGATCATCGTGTTGATGACGCACTTCTTTTGAAGCGCGATACAATAAATAAAGTCCCAAACAAATAATAAAAGATGGTCCAATNGTAGTTAGTATAGGAAAAGATTCATTTCCNGCTTTCAATAAAAAAGCTAACANAGAAAATAAAAGAAAATGAACCAAAATAAGTCCGGATATTAATTGTGCTGCACCAGAAAAACGCATTGATCCACCTGTCATATAAGCTATAATTAAAGTTTTTCCATGTCCTGGCTCTAGGGCATGAAACATACCTAGTATAAAAATAACTGAAAAAGTAAAATTATTACTTAATGTTGTTTCTAAGATTGAAATCCACTCATGCATATTTATTTGTTTCTTTTTTTCATTGGAACTGGATCATAACCACTCTTTGACCAAGGGTGACATCTTAATATTCTTTTTAATGCTAGCATACTTCCCTTNATAGATCCCCATTCCTTAATTACATCAATAGCATATTGTGAACAAGTTGGTTGATACCGACAATTTGATCCTAATAATGGTGATAAAAAAGTTTGATACCCCTTAATGAGCGCTACAAAAAATAAGGAGGGAATATTTTGCATATAATTACTTCTCNTTAAAATCNTTGTAGAGCATACTAGTTTGGATATCTTTATTATCTTGATACTTACCGCTTTTATATGGGGTATAATCGCCTTCTACTGAATGATAAAAAATTTGACATATTTCTATAGAAGGGTAAATCTTTATTGGTTGTACACAGAAAATTTCTAATGTCCAATATCCCTTGAATCCAACATCTCCAAAGCCAGCAGTAATATGTACAAACAATCCTAGTCTTCCTACCGAAGATCTTCCTTCAAGCATGGGCACAAGATTCTGAGTTTCTGTATACTCCATAGTTCTTCCGAGATATAATTTTTTACTTTCTAAGACTAAACCTTCTTCTGGAATAACAATCTTTGTTGCAGGATTATCTTCTTTCATATCCAAGACAGGCTTATCATACACTAAAAGTTCATTGTGTAATCTTAAATTATAGCTATTCGGATTAACTTGATTTTCGTTGAAAGGATCAATTAAGATATCCTTATCTTTTCTTTGAATAATTTCTTTTCCTGATAAAATCATAATACTGCCTCTAGGTTATATATTTTTTTTTAGGTTACAAAGTAATTTTTGTATCTTATGGTATGGATTTTATACTATGGTGGCAAACATTGCCTTCAAAAATGGACCCTACTTTAATTACAATTGGGCCTCTATCAATTTATTGGTATTCTACAATGTACCTCGTTGCATTTGGTGTGGTATACCTATTATGTAGNAGAAAAATTAAAGATAAAACTTTTACTAAAATTACTTTATTACAATTAGAAGACCTTTTATCATACATATTAATTGGGCTACTGATTGGTGGNCGCCTAGGGTACGTTCTATTTTATAATCTAGATTATTATCTTTCTAATCCATTAGAAATCTTACTACCATTTTCTTTTCAAAATGGAGTATGGAAATTTACTGGTATTGCTGGAATGTCATATCATGGAGGGCTAATTGGAGTTATATATGCTATATGGCTTTATGGTAAAAAAGTAAATTTACATTTGTTTACTTTAGCAGACTTTTTAACAGCAGCCATACCGTTAGGTTATTTTTTTGGAAGAATAGGAAACTTTATTAATGGTGAACTGTATGGTCGCACTACAGAGTCTGCTATTGGAATGTATTTTACAAATGCTGGAGATTATCAACTCAGACATCCTTCTCAGTTATATGAAGCATTTTTTGAAGGCATTGTATTATTTTTCATTATTAATTTTTGCAATAGACATAATCAATTAGGCTTTAATAGCGGCTTATATGTTTTTGGTTATGGATTTTTCAGATTCTTTATTGAGTTTTTCCGTGAACCAGATGCTCACTTAGGTTTTGTATTATCCACTTTAAGTATGGGGCAACTACTATGTATTGCAATGATGGCAGGTGGAATATATATATGGTACATTGGAAATAAGAAATCTGTTACAGCTCAAATTTAAATGCTGGCTCATCAATTGTCATAGTAGCTGATTGAACATTTTTTTGGCCGTATACATTCATAATATTTTGCTGCTTCTCATACATATCCATAAAAATTGTATTAAATACAGCAACATTAGAAGGGGATTTAAATTTTTCAATCTCTAGAAAAAATAAGGTAAAATCTCCATCTACTTTTTTACCAATGTACTTCCAAAAATGATCTTGAATGATAAAATTTTCAGAAAGATAGTCAATTAAAAAATCGTCAATAGCATTATCTTCTCTGTCTGAACCAAGATTTGCTAAATTAAAATCAGCAGCTTTTAATAAAGCCTCGACATCATGAGAAAATGTCTGGATGGTCACTTCTAAATTCTTTTGATTGTCACTCAAGCGCACTTCAGTAGTTGTCAAAAAGAATTGATGACTAAACACTATTGTGTTTAGTAAAATTATTTGAACAAATAATTTATACATCTTTCAAGTTGTAGTTATACTACTTGCCTTCTTGCTGCTTTGCTCTTTGCATTGGATTTGATCCGCCATACCAAGAAGAACTATCATACTTATACATATCAAATAATGTTGGTTCATTTTTCGGTGGCCAATGATTATTATCTCTAAAAGTATCTGCAGTTTCTCTAAATGGATCTAGCATAAAGCTTACTACTTTCTTTTCAGTCTTAAATACTTTTGATACCTCTGGCCTATTAAATCTCCAAATTTCAACTGGAATTCTTACAACATCTGTGGAGCCATCTTCAAAAGTCATTTCAATAATCAATGGCATTACTAATCCACCAATATTTTTGAATTTAATTTTATAAAAATGATCTTCGCGCTTAGCTAGCTTTCTTTCATTGTCAGATAACTCATCCATCAACTCTTCATATTTGCTCTTCCCGCTCATTTTTTCCATGATTTTTGCTTTCATTTCATCTGAAAGGTCAGCATCGTTGAGCATTGTTTCATATCTTCTACGATCACTAGCGTCTGTAATGTCAGCAAACTCATCATATGAATCATAGAAGTCTCTAGTTTTTGGGTCTTTATCTGTAACTGTTTGTTTAATATCTTTCTCATCTAGCATGGCAGCATAGTATTTTTTACCTTCTTTGTCTTTCTTCTCAGCTGCTCTTTTCTGTTTAGGATCAAGCTCTAATTGGAACCACTCGACTTCTTCAATAGATAAATCTACATGGTCATTGGTGAAAAACCATCCCCTCCAAAACCAATCTAAATCAACTCCAGATGCATTTTCCATTATTCTAAAAAAATCAGATGGTGTTGGGTGTTTAAACATCCATGTTCTAGAATATTCTTTAAATGCAAAATCAAATAATTCTCTTCCCATAATAGTATCTCTTAGGATATTTAGCGCAACGGTAGGTTTCCCATATGCATTTGCACCAAATTGATAGATTGATTCAGAGTTTGTCATAATTGGCATAATATTTGACTTATCTCCTCGCATATATCGAACAATATAGTCTTGATTATTTCTTGGNTGAAACAGCTCAGAATCCCAAGCTCTACCAGCTAGATCATCCATGAATGAGTTTAATCCTTCATCCATCCAAGTCCATTGTCTTTCATCTGAATTAACAATCATGGGGAACCAAAAGTGTCCTACTTCATGTATAATAACTCCGATTAATCCTCTTTTAGTTCTTTCAGAATATGTACCATCTTCTTCTGGACGATATCCATTAAATGTAACCATTGGATATTCCATTCCCATACGATCTATATGTGCTGAAATAGCGACAGGGTATGGATAATCAAATGTGTATTTGGAATAAAAGTCAACTGTGTGTGCTACAGCTTTTGTTGAATACTGGCCCCATAGAGGATTTGCTTCATTTGGATAATAAGACATAGCCATTACGGTCTTATCGCCTACTTTAACGCCCATTGCATCCCAAATATATCTTCTCGAAGCTGCGAACGCATAATCTCTTACATTGTCTGCTTTAAAATGCCATGTTTTTTGTCTCATTGTTTTTGTTTCTAGATTTTCTAAGGCTTCATCTACAGTTACGATCAACACTGGCTCTTTTGATTTTTCTGCTTTTTTAAGCCTTTTTACCTGCTCCTCAGAAAGTACTTCTTCAGGATTCTGTAGGGATCCAGTTGCTCCAACAACAAAGTCTTCTGGAACTGTAATTTTTACATCGTAATCTCCAAAAATTAGTGTGAATTCTCCTCGGCCTAAGAATTGCTTATTTTGCCAGCCGTACACATCGTTATACATACACATTCTTGGAAAGAATTGCGCAATAGTATAAATATAGTTATCGTCTTCTTCAAAGTGTTCGTATCCAGATCTTCCGCCGTCTCTAATATGGTCATTAATATTGTACCACCACTTAATTGTAAATGTATAGGTTTCTCCAGCTTGAATTGGCTCTGGAACATCGATACGCATCATTGTTTTATTAATGGTATATGGAACATTTTTATTTTTTTCGTCTTTAACATATTGAATTTTGAAACCGCCATCAAAATCTCTATAAAAGTTTTCCAACGTTCTAGATGATACTGAACTGCCTATAACCATTTTCTCATTACCGCGCTGTGCAGATAAATCGCCACTAGACTGTATTTTGTAGGAGTCTGAGTCTAATGCTCTAACATTTTGTGTTAACTCCATCCATAGATAGTTTAGTGCATCAGGTGAATTATTATAAAAAGTTACGGTTTCTTCACCGTANANTCTTTGCTTGTTGTCATCAATTCGAAGCTTCATATCATAGTCAGCTCTCACTTGCCAATATTCATGACCTGGATATCCAGCAGCCGTTCGATAAGTATTTGGTGTAGTTATATCTTCATTTAGTTGCTTAAAGCGATCTAAATTNATTTGATATGAATTGAAATGTTTGNTTTCTTCAAGTTCAACTGCATTTTGAGCAATTGTAAAAGATAATAAAAAAATTGTTATAACGGTTTTTTTAAACATAGTTATTTCTCCTAAAATTCTGTTANGTAACAATGTAAGTAGCAAATAATGATGTTGTAAATAAAAAAAAGATGTTATCTTTAAAGCACTAAGGAGAGAATTATGGTAAAAAAAATACTTTTTATACAGAATAGAAAAAATGTAAAGCGCTCTAATTTCTTTGATCACTGGGAAAATATTCATGCCCCTCATATGGTAAAAGTGTTAAAACCTCAAAAATATGTACTGACATTTTTTGAAGAAGACCTAGAAAACGGATGTTGTGGAATGGCTGAATTATGGTTTCATTCAGAAGAAGAATATAAGATAGCAATGGAAAGAAGAAATACTGAATTTGGTAAATCTGATAATTGGCATGACGTAGCAAAAGCATGGCCAGACCCTGATCACTATGAATACACAGGAAAAGAAATTAAAATTATTGATAATACTTAGTATTGCATGAACCGATNTNTTTTATTTTTTCTCATTNNATTTTTCTTTAGCTGTNNAAAACAGTCTTNTCAANTTGGNGATATATTCTTTCAAGATTTAGATTGTGGACCACCATGTCAGGCTATAGAAGCTGTCACTTCTGGTTANCAAGGNGCNCANCTTTCTCATTGTGCTATCATTACTTNTATTGGAACATCTAATNATGANACNATCCTGACTGAAGCAATCGGCGANACTGTTACTCAAACAACATTACATGATTTTTTAAATCGCAGTAATAAAGTATTTGTTGGTCGCTTAAAAGATGAATATCAGTATATGATTCCCGATGCGATTGCATATATTCAAACTGATTTAAATGGGAAGCCTTATGATTATATCTTTGATATAACTGATGATACATATTATTGTTCTGAAATTATTTATGAAGGGCTTAAAANNGCNGANANCNCACANGAGNTGTTCTCNTTNANACCTATGACATTCAATGAACCTGGTACTGAAATGCCTTTTGTTCATTGGGTAGAATATTATGAAGACTTAGGGCATCCTATACCTGAAGGCGAACTAGGATTAAATCCTGGAGGAATGTCGCGATCTGATGCGATTGAAATTATTCATATTTATGAAAAACCAACAGGGATGTACTAAAGAGTTTGGTATGTTTCACGATATAAACATTGCTCACAAGCTTCTTTATTAAGGGNTGGAGCAGTATCACTCTGAAGACAATTGAACATGTCTTCCACAGTATTATCAATCCAGTCAGTATCTAATTGAAACTCTACTAATGTTCTTCTGAATTGCATTGTTTTGCCTAAGTGTGGTTGATTTGTATCTCCATTGTAATACATGAGATA
>AQSA01000025.1 GCA_000402815.1 Candidatus Neomarinimicrobium atlanticum
ACTTAAAACGGTTACCATTAATTTACCCCCGTTACGACAAAGAAAGAACGATATCCGATTATTAGTAGATAGGTTTGCGCTGCAGTTTAGTCGAACAAATAGTATTAAGTACAAAGGGTTTACTCCAGAAGCAATTAAGGTCATGCAAAAATGTGAATGGCCAGGCAATGTCAGAGAGCTAAGAAATTTTGTAGAAAGTGTATTGATCCTTCAAAAGGGTGAGAGNATTACTGGCGAAATTATCGAAAAGCAGTTAGAGAATGAAAATATAGTAGACTTCTCTGATAATCCAGCTTTACCAGTATTGGTAAATCGAGATCCAGATCAAGCAGAAAGAGAATTAATCTTAAGACAATTATTNTTCCTNAGGCAGGATATAGAAGATATGAAATTATTGATAAAACAATCTGATTTTTCCAGCTTAAATTCTTCTAGAAATATAAATGCAGATTTTGAAAATCGTATTCAAGATAATGAAATTAATAGTCCTGATAATGANAACTTAATAAAGGGTGAAGCTATTGGAGCTTTTAATACTAGAGACTTAGAAAAAGAGATGATTATTCGTACATTAGAGCACTATAATAATAACAGAAGAGCTGCCGCAAAATCATTAGATATGAGCGAAAGAACTCTTTACAGAAAAATAAATGACTATGGAATTGAAAAAAAGATTAACAAAGATAATTAGCCTCAACTTAATTTTTTTATTATTTGGATGTGCTTATTATTCAATGGCAGGATCANTTCCTGCTAATATTAAGAATGTATCTATACCATTGTTTAATAATGAGACAGTAGAGTTTGAATTATCAGAAAAATTAACATCAGGTATTATTCAAGAGATAAGCAGCCAGAATATTATCAAAATAACAAATGATATCGATAGCGATAGCATTATTAATGGAGTAATTAGTTCTGTATCAGATGGANCATATGCCTTCAATAANAATGAACAAGTAAGTGAGTATAGATTTTCACTCTCTGTAAAGGTTTCNTGGATAGATAATAGTAATGATAGNGCTTTATTTGATAAAANATTTTCTGCNTTCGGAACTTATAGTATAGATGATGATCCTTCATCTGATGGATTAGATAATGACAATGACGGAATTATTGATGGAGATGACAGTGATGAATTTGGAGATTCAAGGGAATTGGCGATTAATGTTGCAATTAATAAAATTGCAGTTGATATTGTGAACANAGTTCTTTCAACATGGTAAAGTTATGAGCGAAATAAGCATTAAAAATTTAAAAAATTCAATCGGAAAAGACGTCCAAATTAATGGNTGGGTTTATAATATTAGATCAATTGGAAAAATTTGGTTTGTAATTGTTAGAGACGGCACAGGTTATGTTCAGTGCGTAGTAACAAAAAATGATGTTTCAGATAAAGTTTTTGAACTAGAAAGTTCATTAACTCAAGAGTCTTCATTGAAAATTAAAGGTATAGTTCAAGCAGANACTAGATCTGATAGCGGTGTTGAAATTCTTGTTACTGATATAGAGGTAGTTCATGTAGCAGACGAATATCCTATATCTCTTAAAGAGCATGGAGTTAGTTTTTTAATGGATAATAGACATTTATGGTTAAGGTCTAAAAAACAATTCGCAATAATGAAAATTAGACAACAATTAATTAGATCGATAAGAAACTTTTTCGATGATAGAGATTTTGTATTACTTGACTCTCCTATCTTTACTGCAAATGCAGTTGAAGGAACTACAACACTTTTTGAAACAGATTACTTTAATCGTTCTGCATATTTATCTCAAAGTGGACAGTTGTATCAAGAGGCGGGAGCAATAGCTTTTGGCAAAACATATTGTTTTGGACCAGTTTTTAGAGCAGAGAAATCAAAGACTAGAAAACATTTAACTGAATTTTGGATGGTAGAGCCTGAAATGGCGTACTGTGATATAAACCAAAATATGGACATTATTGAAGAGTTTATGTCTAATGTGATTAAGGATACTCTAGATAATTGTACCGATGAATTCAAAATTTTAGAAAGAGATGTTTCAAAGCTTGAAAATATATCAGCTCCATTTCCTCGCATATCTTATGATGAGGCTGTTGATATTTTGACTAAAAAAGGACATGAATTTGAATATGGCAGTGATTTTGGAGCACCAGATGAAGAAGTGTTAGCTGCACAATTTGATAAGCCAGTAATGGTTCATTCATGGCCTCATGAAACAAAAGCATTTTATATGAAAAGAGATAAATCTGATAAGTTTGCACTAGGAGTTGATGTTATAGCCCCAGAAGGCTACGGAGAGATTGTTGGTGGCGCACAAAGAGAAGATGACTATGACGTTCTTGTAAAGCGCATTGAAGAGCATGATCTTCCAATAGATGCTTTTAAATGGTATCTTGATTTAAGGAAATACGGCTCAGTTCCTCATTCAGGTTTTGGTCTCGGATTAGAGAGGTTAGTGGCTTGGGTTTGTGGAATTGATCATATTAGACAAACTATCCCTTTTCCTAGAACTATGGGGAGGCTAGAACCATAATGAAATTTAAAGGAAGAATTGCTGTTTTTGGTGGAAGGGTCATCACCGATTCCATTTATAATGATACAGTTGAGATTGGTAAAAGGATGGCAGATGAGAATTGGTTAGTATTTTGTGGTGGAGGTGAGGGAGTAATGGAAGCTATTGCCAAAGGGGTTTCAATGAAAAATGGTGTTTGTATTGGAATTCTTAAAGATAAAGATTTTAAATCTGGTAATGATTTTTTATCTATTCCAATTTCAACAGGCCTAGACATAACAAGAAATGCTTTAATCAGCTATAATTGCGATGTTGGAGTAGCAATTTCAGGAGCTTATGGAACCTTAAGTGAAATAGCATTTACTCTAGCTCAAGATAAGCCTTTAATTGCATATAATAGTTGGGATATACCAAAATCTATTAATACGAATTCTGTTGATTCATTAATAACGGAAGTAAAAAATTGTCTAAATCAATAAAAGTTGGCATCTGCCAGATTAACCCTAAACTAGGAAATTTTGATTATAATTATCAAAAAATACTAGAAAATTATAACAAAGCTATTGATGAAGGTGCAAATTTAGTGGTTTTTCCTGAAATGGTTACTACGGGATATCCTCCACAAGATTTGCTTTTCTCAAAATCATTTATTAAAAAGAATTTAGATATATTAAATAAATTTTCTAAAAAAGTTTCTTCCCCGTGTATTGTAGGTTTTATTGACGAAAAGAATGGAAATTTATTTAATGCAGCTGCAGTTTGTGAGAATGGAAAAGTAGTTAAGGTTTACCATAAAATTCTTCTCCCAAATTATGATGTTTTTGATGAAAATCGTTATTTTGAAAATGGATCTAAAATTGGTGATTTTAAAATAAATGTTAATGGAGAAAATTTTGATTGTATTATCCAAATATGTGAAGATTTATGGGAAGATAATTACGATAGAAAACTTTCCGAAGAAATTGTATCAATGAGTCCAGATCTTGTTATAAATATTTCAGCTTCTCCGTATCATAAGAATCGTAAGAATGTTCGAAAAGATTTAATAATGAAAAAATTTAAAAATGCTAAATGCTCTTTTGTTTACTGTAATCTTGTAGGTGGACAAGATGAACTTATTTTTGATGGAAATTCTATGGCATTTAGTTCAGATATGAATATGATAGCTGAAGGTAAAAATTTTGAAGAAGATTTAATTATTGTTGATATGGCTTCTAAGCCAATCGATAATAAAGATTTAGATATTAATAATGATATTTATAATGCACTAACTCTTGGAATTAAAGATTATTTTTCTAAAACAGGTCATAAAAAAGCAGTAATAGGTTTAAGCGGCGGAATAGATTCTGCATTAGTTGCATGCCTTGCTGTTGATGCTCTTGGATCAGATAATGTGTACCTAGTTTCTATGCCTTCAAGATTTTCCAGTGAACACAGCAAGACTGATGCCAAAAATCTAGCATATAATTTAAATGCACACTTTGATACTGTTGACATAGATAGCCTATTTGAAAAGTATTTAGAAATACTTAATCCTAAATTTGAAGGGTTGGAAAGTAATGTTGCAGAAGAGAATATTCAGTCAAGGATTAGAGGCAATATATTAATGGCACTTTCTAACAAGTTTGGCTGTTTAGTGCTCTCGACAGGAAATAAAACAGAACTTGCTCTAGGTTATTGTACGCTTTATGGAGATATGAGTGGCGGATTATCAGCTATTGGTGATTTGTCAAAAACAGAAGTTTATAATCTTGCGAAATGGAAAAATAAAACAAGTAATAATATTATCCCTGAAAGCTCTATTACAAAGCCTCCATCTGCAGAATTAGCTCCAAATCAAGTAGATCCATTTGATTATGATTTAATTAGTCCCATAGTTGATAAAATAGTATTGGGAGAGGATGCATCAAAAGATATAAGTCATAATGCCAATCTTCAAGATATTGCATTAAGAATTAACCGCAATGAACATAAAAGAAGACAAGCTGCACCTGTATTGCGTGTAAGTAAGAAAGCTTTTGGAATGGGTAGAAGAATACCGATTGTGAATCATTTTGATGAGTGATATTAGTTNAATAAGAAATTTTTGTATCATTGCTCATATCGATCATGGTAAATCAACCTTAGCTGATAGATTGCTAGAAGATACTGGTACAATTTCTAAAAAAAATATGCAAGACCAGGTTCTTGATAATATGGAGTTAGAACGTGAAAGAGGGATTACTATTAAGAGCCACTCAATCCGTATTGATTATAAAGATCATATATTAAATCTTATTGATACTCCAGGCCATGTTGATTTTACATATGAAGTTTCTAGAACATTATCTGCTAGTGAAGGAGCATTATTGATTGTAGATGCTGCACAGGGAATAGAAGCTCAAACTGTAACTAATTACTTNCTAGCACTAGAAAACGATTTAACAATTATCCCAGTCATTAATAAAGTTGACTTACCAAATGCAGATATTGAAAATGTAACAAATCAGATTATTGAACTCACTAGCTGTGAAGAAGAAGATATATTATTTGCTAGTGCAAAAACTGGANAAGGAATACAAAAAATAATTGATACAGTTATTGAAAAAATTCCACCCCCAGAACCTCCAAAAAATGACGCTTTTAAAGCATTAATTTTTGATTCGAAATATGATAGATATCGTGGAGTTNTAGCTTATATCCGCGTTTATGAAGGGTCTATTAGTCGAGGAAGTAAAATTAAATTTTTTTCCCATGATACTTATTATGATGTTGATGAAGTGGGACATTTTGTAATAGATAGAAAGAAGTCTGATTCTTTAAAAACTGGAGAAGTTGGGTATATTATTGCAAATGTTAGAGACATTGAGCATGTTTTACCCGGCGATACTGTAACCAATGTAAATAAACCTTGTAANAATGCACTTCCTGGATTTCAAAAGATTAAACCAATGGTTTTCTCTGGATTATTTCCAGCAGATGCTGNAGAGTATGATGATTTACGAACTGCGCTTGAAAAACTCAAACTTAATGATGCTTCTCTTTCATTCGAGCCGGAGGTGAGCGATGCATTAGGTTTTGGATATCGATGTGGCTTCTTAGGGTTATTGCATATGGAAATAATTCAAGAAAGATTAGAGAGAGAATTCAATCTTTCAATTGTTACTACTAGCCCAAATGTTAAGTATTTAGCAAACCTTAGAGACGGTAGTCAGATAGAAGTACAAAGACCTGCCCTTTTACCAGAACCAAAGATTCTAGAAAGTATAATGGAACCAATTGTTACAGCAGAAATTCTAACTCCTGTAGATTATATAGGAAATATCATGAAAATCTGCCAAGAAAAGAGGGGAAAGTATAAATCTACTTCTTATCTTTCTAGCTCTAAAGTTCAATTAATATATGATCTACCATTAGGTGAAATATTATTTGATTTCTATGATAGTATTAAGTCTGGATCAAAAGGCTATGCATCATTTGATTATACTTTTAAGGAATATAAAGAAAGCAAGTTAGATAAGTTGGATATTCTTATAAATAAGGAGCCAGTAGATGCTCTATCAATGATTTGCTCAAAAAAAGATTCTTATCATAGAGGATTAGCTCTTTGTCAAAAGCTTAAAGAGCTCATTCCTAGACATCAGATTCAAATTCCAATTCAAGCATCTATTGGTACAAGAGTAATTGCACGTACTAATATTGCTCCATTTAGGAAAAATGTAACCGAAAAACTNTATGGCGGAGATGTTACGCGAAAGAATAAGCTGTTACAAAAGCAAAAAAAAGGAAAAAAGAGAATGAGAATGATCGGAAGAGTTGAAGTTCCACAAGANGCATTATTAGCTGTTTTAAAGATTTGATATGATCAAAGATTATTTTNAGAAATCTGAATCTCCTTTTTATAGTTTTATCATCACNCTACCTATGTTCTTAGTATATGAATTAGGGCTATTCTTAATGAGAGGTACCGAATTCAGTTACATTAAAAATGGAGCAGATGTTTTAATAGAAGAAGCGATTTCAACATTAGGNTTTGATATTTTTTATATATCTTCAAGCTTATTCTTATTAGTATTTTTTNTTATAGCCTATTACCAAAAGAAAAATTATCAATCTTTTACTATCTTTAAATCATATCTAGCAATAATGTTGCTGGAATCTTTTATTTATGCTTCTTTGTTGTTGGTGTTTCTTGGAAATATGGGACTTTATTTAATGGATATTTCTGTAGAAAATATACAATTTAATTTAATTTTATCTCTTGGAGCTGGAATTTATGAGGAGTTGATCTTTAGAGTATTTTTCCTCTTTATTATTTATCGATTAATACAATTTATTTTTAAATCAATGAGTCATTTTTCTACGCAGTTTTTTGCTTTATTTATTTCTTCTATTTTATTTTCTTTATTTCATTTCATGGGTTCAGAGTCGTTTAGTCAGGACGCATTTACTATTCGATTCATTGCTGGAATTTTATTAGGATTATTGTACATCAATAGAGGTTTTGGAATTACAGCTATTACTCATTCATTTTATGATATATTTGTTATTTTTCAGTTAACTTAGTATATGAAAAAAATAATTTTTCTTTTCCTNTGTTCAGGACCAATTTTTGGGCAGTCTATTATTGATACNCTCTCTGTAACTGTTTATCCAGAATTCTCTTATCCTGGAGTAGCAATAGAATATAAATTTGACACAGATGCAGTATCACAATATGATTTTCAAATACCAAGCGGAATTGATTCGGTGTTATATACCATATCTAACAACGAATCTGAGTTTGAAAAAATTGTAGAAATAGACAATAATATTTTGACTAGCATAAAGCAAGCTGGTAATCATACTATTTATTTATTTTTAGATAAATTTATTAATGCTCCAGGTCCCAGAGATTTTTTATATTTATTTGAATCTGCCGCGGACGTAGATGCTTTGATATTAAGCTTTCAAGTACCTTTTGCTGCAAAAGATTTTCTTGCAGATGCAGGAGATATTAAATTAGAGAAGATTCGTGATCAAAATGGGCTAACTTTTATGCAGGGCATAGGAACCGATTATTCAAAATTCGGTAAAAAAGCATTATTTTTTAGTTATTACAACCCACATGGCTTTACATCTATTCAGTATGCTGCCAATATAAGCACTGAAAACACCCCATTAGAGCCACCAATTACTGCAAGTGAAAGATTTGTTAGGTATCCCTTTTTAACGTGGGAGCCAATGGTTATTTTTCTATTATTAACTTTAGTATTAGTATTTTTATATGAATCATCGAACAAAAAAGAAAAACGTAATTAAATATCTATTACTTTCTTTTTTTTGCATAGCATTTTTTAGCTGTGATATAAAGAAGGATGCAATAGGAGCAAACGACGATTTAGTTGTGCTTGCTGCAAAAGAAGATAGGGAGGATATAAGAAGTCTGCTATCTATTGTATTTAATGACACTCTTTTAACCCCTGCTCCAGAACCATTTTATAATGTGAAATTTGCAGACCCTAGTAGCTTTGATGCGTTAAAAACTCAGACAAATCTTATTATTGCTTCCATTGGTGACTATGAACTGAATCCTGCTACAAAGCTTGCCAGAGATTTATTGGGTAAAAAGGCATTTGATAACACATTAGAAAATAATCCAGTGGTTTTATCAAAAGACCAGTTTGCTAAGAATCAACTTTTTATGATATTGAGCGGTTATAAAGAAAGTGATATTAGAGAATATTTGAAGAGAAATGGTAGCTCAATTAAAAATGAATTTGATGAAAATTTTGACCAAAAACAGTCTCAATATTTTTTAGAATCTAAACGACAAGAGGATATAGAAGCCCAATTATTATCAGATTATGGCTGGAGTATTAATTTACCTTGGGGTTGGGAAATGATAAGAAATAATCCTGATTCAAATTTTGTATGGATTGGACAAGAAATGCCATTTAGATGGATGGCCGTACATTGGAAAGATGGAAATCATTTCTCAGAACAAGATGCGATTGATCTAGGAGATAATTTTCCACAAACATATTTTAAATCGCAGCAATATAATAAAGAGTTTCTATCAATTGATTGGGTCGATTATCGAGGTGATGCAGCTTATAGGTTAGCTGGGCTATGGGAATCTATTGACCAAGCAAAAGGCGGCCCATTTGTAGGTTATCTATTTTATGATTACGAATCAGATAGAACATTCTATGTGACTTATATGGTGTTCAATCCAGGNGGTAGAAAAGCATTTTATATGAAGCAAATGGAACTATTTATTAAAACATTAAATACAGAATGATAAAAAAANTAGTCATACTTCCGACATATAATGAATCAAAGAATATCATTAATATTATAGATATGCTTTTAAAGCTAGATATTGATCTAGATATCTTAGTTATTGATGATAATTCTCCAGATAATACAGCTCAAATCGTTAAGAAATATAATAGTGATAAAGTTTTTATTGAAGAGCGAGCAGAAAAAAATGGTTTAGGTACTGCCTATGTACATGGTTTCAATTGGGCTTTAAAAAATGAGTATGATAAAATTATTCAGATGGATGCTGATTTATCCCATGACCCAAAAGAAGTCCCCGATATGTTTGATTTACTAGATAATTANGATCTCGTTATAGGTAGTAGGTATAATAATGGATTAAGAGTAATAAATTGGCCAATTAGTAGACTTTATATCAGTTATTTTGCCAACCTTTATGCAAGGATAATAACAGGCGTTCCAGTGAAAGACTTAACCGCTGGATTTAAAGGNTGGAAATCTGAAGCTCTACATTTAATTAATTTTAACGAATGCTCATCGCAAGGTTACTGCTTTCAAATTGAAACATCATTTCGAGCCCATCAAAAAGCTTGTAAATTAGTTGAACATCCAATAGTATTTACAGATCGTACTGTTGGTGAATCTAAAATGAGTAAGAATGTTATGATTGAAGCAATTTTAAAAGTGTGGTTATTTGGATTTTGGAGATTATTTAGACTAAAAAAATAAATGAAAAAACATTACTTAACATTTGAAAAATCTTTAAAAGATTTAGACCTTGATATCGAGAATCTAATTTCTCTTGATTCAGAATCTGATAAATTAAACCAACTTAGGATTGAGAGAGAAGAAAAGGAAAAAGAAATCTTTTCAGATCTAAGTGCATGGCAGACGGTACAGTTAGCTAGACACCCTAATAGACCTTACACATTAGACTATATTCATGCGTGGTGTGATGACTTTATTGAGCTTCATGGCGATAAAGCATTTGCAGATGATCATGCTGTAGTGGCAGGTATTGGTACAATTGGTACGCATCGAGCAGTTATTATNGGACAACAAAAAGGTAGAAATACAAAAGAAAATTTATTTAGAAATTTTGGTATGATGAAACCTGAGGGTTATCGTAAAGCACTACGAGTTATGAAAATTGCAGAAAAATTTCATCTACCAATAGTTACTTTAGTTGATACTCCAGGAGCAGATCCTGGTATTGCAGCAGAAGAAAGAGGTCAAGGCTTTGCTATTGCCAACAATTTGATGGAGATGGCATCTATTGATACACCAATTTTGACTATTGTGATTGGGGAAGGTGCTAGTGGCGGTGCTCTAGGTATTGGGCTATGCGATAAAATGCTAATGCTACAAAATACTTGGTTTTCAGTAATTAGCCCAGAAGGATGCGCTTCAATTTTATGGAAGGACTCTTCAAAAGCTCCAGAAGCAGCAGAAGCTTTGAAATTAACACCTAAAGATTTAATGGAGCATGATATTTGTAATATGATTATTCATGAGCCAGTAGGCGGTGCACACCGTCATTTTGATGAGACTATTTTAATTGTAAAAAAAGCTCTTATTGAAGAGATAGATTCTTTTAAAAAGGATGNAAGTATTAGTTATTTAGATTCTAGGGTAGCTAGATATGATAAATTAGGTTCTTTCAGAGAGTTTTAATAAAAGTCAAAGCGATAATCTTCAATATCAGATTCATCACGAAGTGCTTGCAACCAATTACCCCAAATCAAATTTTGGCGCTGGATAATTAAACTAAATTTTAAAGACTCTTCCTTTTCTTCAAAATCTGATTGATTGATTTCACCAATTTCTAATACTTTAATAAATGTTTGACCTCTCAATGTTGGAAACGGTCCAAGAATATCATTTACGCTTGCATTAAGTAATGCACCAGAAACATAGTTACTTTTTCCGATTGACTCAAAACTTCCTACTAAATTTCCGGTATCTTCAGCGATATATTCAAATTCAGGATTTTTATTAGATATGTCAGCTAAAGTCATAGCTCCATTTAAATCTTTCGATATATCAAGTGCAATATTTTCAATATTTTTTTNCTTAGTTTTCACTAAATAATCTGTTTTTAATTCTTCTTTTACTTCATCAAAATCCATTGTTTTTTCTTCTGAAATAGAGTCCAAATAGAAGATAAGAAAGAAGTTGTCATTGCTTACTACNTCAGAAATATCACCGAGTTCACTATTAAAAGCAAATCTTACTGCATCTCTTGCTACCCCAATATCTTGGATAAAGATAGATTCTTTTTGTACTCCGCTAGCATCATTGACAGTCATTCCTAGAGAATCAGCCAATTGAGTAAAACCACTTTCTTTGGCATCTAATGAGAAAATACTAGCAGTATCGCTTAAATTGCTCTCAGTATCTTTACCGGGTGATACAGTTAAAAGGATGTGCGAGGCATTAACTTGTTCTGTACCATCGTCTAATGTTTTTTTATCATTTATATTAATTATATGATAGCCAAAATTTGTTAATACGGGACCAATTAAGTCACCTTTTTTAGCTTCAAAAGCTGCCTTGTCAAATTCAGATATCATTATACCTTTATTNAACCATCCAAGATCTCCNCCTTTAGGAGCATCTTCACCCATATTATTACTAGGATCTTCAGTGTACATATTTGCTATAGTACTAAAGCTTTCTCCTTGATTAATACGATACATAAGATTTTCAGCTTCAAGTTTTGTACGTAATGAATCATTTGAGCTGGAAACTATAGGCCACTTAATATACTTCATATAACGCATTTCTGATTGCTGATAGTCTTCAATATTTTCATCATAAAGTTCACTTAGCTCTTGGTCAGTAGGTCTACCTTCCATCATACTATCAAAGAATTCATTATCCTCTAAGGATTTATCTGTAATGTGTAGTATCTCAACTTTATAATCTATGAATCGAGATTTATAGCTGTCTATGACATCTTGTTTTGATGTAGAGGCGCTATTTACTACCATTTGTTGAAGTTTATAATTCGGAAGATATATTTCTTGCATAAACTGTTCAATTGGACGCCATTCATCACCNTGTGGATTAAGAATTGCATCTAAATATTTTTCTAAATCAAAATTTCCGGCAGTTTGNAAAGCAGGGCTTCCTTGTAAGAATGCAGGAGGATTGTTTTTAAGTTGGTATAGAACTTCTTCGTCACTTACTACAATATTATTTTCTTCAATTTGCTCTTGAATAAGCAGGTCTTGAATCATTCTTTCCCAAACAACTGCACGAATGTATTCTCTGTCTTCATCAGATATGTCTTGTCCAGATTGGGATTGAACTCTAGTAATTTCATCATTTACTAAGCGATTGAAATTTTCATATAAAATTGGTTTACCATTTAACGAACCAACATGGTTCCCATTTTGTTGACCAAAGATATCACCAATACTGGCTCCACCTACAAGGCCTCCAATAGCCATGCTTGTAACAAAGAGGACTAGAATAGTCCACATCACTACTTGCATTCGATTTCGCATATTTGTAATAATACCCATAAGCATGGAATTTATATAAGCATAGATGGGAAAGCAAAACTATTTACATAAAGTATTTACGTGTTTTTGTTTAAAAAACTCTTTATAATTCTTCTATGCGTTTTTTATTAACTATATTGCTACTAACACTTGGTTTTTCCCAAGATAAAACTATTGAATTAAGTGATGTTTTAGATGGTACATTTCGTACATCTGGAATTGGTAGTTATAATTGGGTTAATGGAGAAGATGCATATTATTTCTCAAAAAAAGATTCATCAGGAATGAATTTCTTCAAGTACAATATAGTTTCGGATGACACNACCAAAACCTTTTCTNTTGACAAAGAAAAAATTAATCAATTCAGCTATTCTTTTAGTGCAGACCAAACAAAATTATTATTGAAAACAAATACAATAAAGCAATGGAGACATTCTTCTTATGCAACATATCATATATATGATATTCAAACTAAGAATCTTGATCCTGTATCAAGCGACGCAGATAGATTAAGGAATGTTAAATTTTCACCAAATAGTAAATATGTTGCTTATGTTCGTGAGGATAATAATTTATATCTTTATACTCTAGAAACTAGAGAAGAGTCACAGTTAACATTTGATGGCAGTGATACGATATTAAATGGACATTTCGGCTGGGTTTATGAGGAAGAATTTGGGAGTTATGATGCCTATCGATGGAGCCCTAATAGTCAGTATATTTCGTTCTTTCGAGAAGATCAGTCTATGGTAAAAAAGTATCCATTAGTTGATTATGAAACTAAATACCCAACAATAAAATATATTTATTACCCTAAATCTGGAGAAGATAACCCTGAAGTTTCTATTGGATTATTAGANATAATTAATCAAACTTCTGATATTAGAACNTTACCTGAAGATGCTTATTATACTCCAGATATGGTATGGCAAAAAGGTACCAACAACCTTTTTATTGGAACCTTGAATCGTAAGCAGAATAATTGGAAGCTTTACAGGCATGATCTTGACCTAAATCAAAACACCTTAATATTAAATGATACTAGCGATACATGGATAGACAATGACGCATTTCTTATACCCGAAAATCTAGGTAGCTGGTCTGCTAGGGGAGGATTTAGTTTTGCCATTATGGAAGACGGTACAATAGTATGGACATCTGAAAGAGATGGCTTTAATCATATATATCGTAGCCGATCAGATGGTCGCTTTATCAATCAAGTAACCCGAGGTAATTGGGAAGTAAATGGAATCAGTGCAATTGATGATCAAAATCAGATAATTTATTTTTCAGGCAAAAAAGAATCTGAAATGGAGAACCATATTTACTCAGTTAGATTTAACGGTTCGAAGCTTAGAAAAATAACTAAAGAAGAAGGAACTCATTCAAGCAGTTTTTCTCCAACTACAAATTATTTTATTGACTCATTTTCAAGTTTAGATACTCCTCCAAAAGTAGTTGTAAGGAATAGCTTAGGAAGTATTAAAAAAGTTTTAGCTCAAACAGATAGAAAGAATTTTGACGACTTTGGATTTACATATCCAAAGCTTATGAATATATTTTCTGATGATGGATCAAGATTAAACGCGATGATTACATTACCGCATAATTTTGACCCAATGGAACAATACCCAGTTATCCTTTATAACTATGGAGGTCCTGGATCTCAAATGGTCATTAATAGATGGGGCGCAGGAAATCACACTCTTCATCAATATTTTGCACAAAGAGGATTTATTATTTTTTCTTTTGACAATAGAGGAACAGGTGGTAGAGGAAAAGACTTTAAAGATTTTGCTTATGGAGATTATGGAAAATATCTTGTCATAGATCATATTGCAGCAGCTGAACATTTAAAAACTCTTACTTATGTCGATGGAAATAATATTGGAGTATGGGGATGGAGNGGCGGCGGTTATTTGACAAATATGTGTATGACTTTAGNAAGTGATTACTTTAAAGCTGGCATATCNATTGCACCAAATGTAGACCCTATGTTATATGATACAATATGGACAGAAAGATATATGGGATTAGTAGATGAAAATCCTGAAGGCTATAAAAATGCATCCGTTTTAACTCATGTTGATAAAGCAGATGGTTTTTTACTTCAAATTCATGGTAATGCAGATGATAATGTACATCATCAACATAGCTTGAGATTAGCAAAAGCTTATGCAGAAAAAGGTAAGCATATGGAGATGTTTATGTATCCAAATGCAAATCATGGAATGTCAAATAACAACTTTCTTTCTATGGATAATCAAGCTAATGGATGGATGAATAGAATACATCTTTATAATAAAATGGCTAGTTTTTTTATGGAACATTTAAATAAAGATTATAAAAACTAGTTCTTAATCAAGACAAAGACTGATTTTTTTGAGTATCTTTTTTTTCAGCTCGCAATGCAATCTTTTTAAACTGTTTCATAGAATCTTTATGCTCGTTTGTAATATCAATTAATTCATCAGCCCAACCAATATTATCATTTCCTACTAATTCATTTAACCTNTCAATAGTATTTGTAAACATCTTTGGGAGAAAGGACGGTGTAGGAGATCCACCAGTCCCCTTAGCTTTTGTTTGATGTCTATATGGGTCAGGTGCTCTTAGAATATACCCAACAACCATCTTATAATGGTCTATACGATGCTGAATAATCCACCGAACAGAGCTAGCAAGACTCTTTTTTAAATTTGGATCAGATTCAATTGTATTAAAGTAAGATGAATTTTGAAGCTTTTCTCGAGTTTTTACAATCATTGCATGATGTGCTGGGGGTCTATAGCCTACTCTAAATGATTTCAGAAGCTTAGTAAGAGAGTCAATTTCGCAATTAACTGGCAAGTCTTCATCAGCTATAAATCCTTTACTTAGAATATTCTCAATAATACATGCATCTATCTCACCATCACATATGTATGCATTAGTATGTGCNCCTACTCCCGTTATTTCGTCTGCAATAGGNTGATATGAGCTATTAGCACCAGTTTGTCCATGCAGCTTTCCAATGTAAAGACCTTTTTTATCNTATGTCTCACTGTAAGTCTTTCCGCATCCTTCAAAGAATAAACCTTTGTCATTGTAAATACTTCCTTGATTTCCATAAAGTCCTTGAATGAAAATACGCACTTCTTTATTATAGAGAAGAGGCTCACTTACACTCCACATGCAATTAAAAAGCTGATTTGATTGCTTAAGAGCTAATTCAATTTTTTCAAGATTTTCTGAAATATTATTTCCATTTATAGCATCAAGCGAATTTTGAATCATCATTTTTGACGTTCGTTCCATTGCTAAGTGTGTCATTCTAAAGCCTTGTTCATTTCCATCAAAATCATGAAATGAAACTACAGGTTTAATTGATCTTATATAGTCAATTGTGTCTTTCGTATTATCAAAGTTATCTAAGCTATCATCTGGTAATATTCCTGATCGCAAAACATAGTCTGCAGCATATTCAAATTCAGCTTGCTGACCTGTAATTCTTGATGAAAGTAGTAGTAGTCCAGATAATGGCCAAGGTATGAGNGAGCACGCTTTTTTCTCTCCATTAAAAATTGGTTCAATTTTAATGCCGTTTGCTAACCAAGAAGTCCAACACCTTACATCTGCAATAAGTTGCGCAGANTCTCTAGTAGGTTGTTCGATATGATTTTTAACATGTAATATAAAATGATCCATTAGNCTATCATCCAGAAGTAAAACTTCGTCAAATAACTGTTTTTTTCCAATGAGACCAGTTTTTCCATGGTTGTGCACAGCCATCTCGTTAGCAAGATCACTGATACTGGAAAAAGGGTNTGGTAAAGGTTTTAGCGTGCTGTATGGTAATGTTGAATTAGGCTGCCANATTAATTCTGAAGTTTTTTGTATTATTGATGAATCAAACTTGAGGTTGAAGCATGTTTCATTAAAGCTAATACCTTTCCCTAGGTAGGGAAAATTATGATCTGAATTTATAGTAATGTTTTGCTTCATATCATTTATAATATATTATTGAGATAGTCTATTACAGATTGATCACTCCATATTGCAGATCCAACATCTTTTACTACCACTTCACCTGAAGAGTCTACTATAAATGTAGTTGGAATACCTCGAGTACTAAATAGTTCATCATCGCTAATTATTTTATATAATGGTAATTGNGATAATGTTTCATCTTTCGGTATGTAGTTAATAATTGTATTTCTATTTTCTTTAGAAAGGTATAAAAATACAATATCTTCATTATATTTATAGTGATTATATAGTTCAACCATTGATGGCATTTCTGCTAAGCAAGGGTTACACCAAGTTGCCCAGTAGTTAATAAATAATGTTTTACCTCTGAAATCTCGTAGAGAAAATTGAAATCCTTCTAAATCTTCAAATTGTAGCAAGTTGACATCAAAATCAATCAAAGTTATATCCATTTCTTTTGGATCGGGCGCTTTCAGTTCTGGAGGTTCCATTATTGCTTGTACATTTGAAATAGCTATTGAATTATAGTAGTTTTTCCATTTATCAAGCTCTTTATTCAGTTTATATTGTTTATAAGATAAATATGAAAGAGAAATAACCATTAAGACTATAATTAAGTATAAGTTCTTTTTGCTCATGATGATTGATAATATTGTAGTTTATTATAAAAAACTAGTTAAATTTCTTTAATAAGGCTCTACATATGGAAAAATTAGGATATATATTAATTTTAGCATTTTATGTATACATGTCATATTTAATCATCAATGAAATCGAAACATTTTTTCCAGAAGGACTATTAGTAATTCTCATATGCACTGGAGCTATTCTGCTTTTTATAAAGGTATTACGAGAAAGATGGAATAATAAGGAAGATGATTATTATTCAAAGGAGATTGACAAATGATTATTACNACTCAAGACAAGATTGAAAATAAAGATATAATAGAAGTGCTAGGAGTTGTTAGCGGTCAATCAATAAGAGCTAGACATGTAGGAAAAGACATTATAGCCGGATTGAGAAATCTTGTTGGAGGAGAAATTATAGAATATTCTAAATTGATGGCTGAATCAAGGGAGCAAGCTATGGATAGGATGAAGTCTCAGGCAGAGGAATTAAATGCAGATGCTATTGTTGGTATAAGATTCACTACATCTATGCTTCAGGCAGGTGCATCTGAAATCTTTATCTATGGAACTGCTGTTAAGCTAAGTTAATGCACCGCATTCCTAAAGACGTAAGCAGATGTTTTGCTGTTATTTTTTCATACCAATTAAGTGACAACCTAAGTGGATATAGCGACATGGATATCAAAACCCTTGAATTAGTTCAAGACATTGATGGTTATTTAGGTTATGAAAAATACGGGAATGGCAAACAAAACACATTTATTTCTTATTGGAAAAATTTACATAGTATAGATACTTGGAAAGACAATTTGACTCATATTAAAGCAAAAAAAGAAGGACCGAGATGGTATAAAAACTATCGCGTTCAAATTGTTGAAATTCATGAAGATATTAATCACTGGTTATGAATCATAAAATATTTCAAACATCCAACCTTCATTTTTATTTTAAAATTTTTTTTAAAAATGATAAACTATTCAGATTAACTTTTTCTGATAATAAAAAAGATTTAATCAACCCACAGTTTTCGTTAAAAATTAATGAAGGTAAGCCTTCTAGGTTTGCAAAGGATGTTGAAAATCAATTAGATAGTTACTTTAAAAGGAAGCTTAAAAAATTTGATATACCATTGNAGNTAGAAGGTACAGAGTTTACAAAAAATGTTTTAAGAGAAATTATAAAAATTCCTTACGGAAAAACAAAAAGCTATAAACATGTAGCAGAAAAGATTAAAAAACCGAAAGCCGCACGAGCAGTTGGAAGGGCTAGTGGAGCTAATCGTATTCCTATTATCATTCCTTGNCATAGAGTGGTAGGCAGTAATGGCGAGCTTACTGGTTATAGTGGAGGTGGAGGCCTTTTATTTAAATCTTATTTACAGCTTTTGGAGAAAAAATGAAATTTTATATATATGTTATTATTATTCTAGGATATTCTTGTTTGTATGCACAGGAGCTAACATGGAATCAAGAAGTCGTTACTTTTAAAAGTGCAAATCCATTTTCTTTTCAAGAAATTATTACCAATTTAGATAATGAGCCTGTTCAAGATGTTTCAGGCATATTAACGCTACCTATAGACTTTGATCCAAATATCAAATATCCTTTAATTATCGGCGTAGCAGGAAGTCTGAATTGGGGTACCCACCATCTAGAATACTTAAAAATGTTTCAAGAAATGGGGTTTGCAACTTTTCAATTACAAAGTTTTGATAGTCGTGATGTTCAATCAACAGTTGGTTCTCAGGTAGAAGTAACAACAGCTATGGTTATTTTAGATAGCTATCGTGCTTTAGAAATGCTTAGCGGTCATCCAAATATTGACACTAATCACGCAGGGATTACAGGATGGAGTCTTGGAGGTGGAGTATCATTATATTCCGCGTGGCTTCCATTGATTAATGCAATTAATGGCGGAAAGTTTATGTTTTCTGCTCATTTGCCTGTTTATCCACCATGTATGGCATATCCATATCCGAGCGAAAATATGCAATTCAGTTCAGCTCCGATTCACATTCTTATTGGAGAGCTAGATAATTGGGTACCTGCAGCAGCCTGTACTGAATTAATAGATAAAATGTATGCGAGTGAACTTCCAATTAATATTGATATTACGATTTATAAAGATTCTCATCATTCGTTTGACCGAGCTTCCGAAGTCATGGTTAATAAAGATGGTTATACACTAGGCGACTGTCGTTTTCCAATGAATGAAGAAGGAGCGCTTTGGTTGAGCGAATATTGGAATATTCCTATTAATACACCTTTACGACAAAAATTAGCATTATTGACTTGTGCTGGTCGTGGGCCTAGCATGGGAGGAAACAAAGAAGCGCGTGAGGCATCATTCAAGTTTTCAGGCGAATTTTTTTCCAAATATCTAAAAAATTAGTATTCTTATATTTTAAATATTTTTTATCAAAGTTTTTATGTTGTAATTTGGTTCATGAAAAAACTCCCTTTAATATTGTCAACTAGTCTTTTTCTACTATTTATTGTTTATTATTCTTTTCAATCTTTTCTTGCACCCACATCGATTCCATACGAAGGAACAATTTCAGATTTAGATGTTGAAGATAAGGTTGAGGTTTATTTTGATGACTATGGCGTCCCTAGCGTATTTGCTTCAAATGATTCAGATATGTTCAAAGCAGCTGGTTACATAGGAGCAAGAGATAGATTGTTCCAAATGTCATTTATGAAATATGCATATAAGGGCCAGCTAAGCTTAGTGCTTAACGATTCATTATTTGCTGAAGATACGTTTTTACGTACATTGGGATTTGAAAAGATNGCCAAAGAGACCTTAGAAAAAGTTCCTTCATCAACATTACAACACTTAGAAGATACNTGTTTTGGTATTAACACCTACGTCCAATCTTTGTCTCCTCAAGATTATCCTTTAGAATTCAAATTGATAGGAGTAGAAAAGTTACCAATTTTTGAGCCATTAGATATAGTTGCTTTATCAACAATGATGGCTTGGGAGTTGCAAGGAGGATGGGACTCAGAGTTATTTTTTGGTGCTATTAATGAACAGTTAGGTTCAGACTATCTAAACGAAATACTTCCATTTTATAATGACAGCTTCATTACTATTGCTTCAAACGATGTATTGCTTAAGAGTTATCAAGATTTTGCTAGTGACACTAAAAAAATTAGAGAAATACTTAAAACGGATAGAGATGGTTATGGATCAAATGCATGGGTGGTTTCAGGTTCCAAAACCGATACAGGGTTTCCACTTTTAGCTAATGATCCTCATTTAAGTTACGGTCAGCCTCCTTGGTGGTATGAAATTAGATTAAAAAGCGATAATTATAATTTTGGAGGATATGGTCTCTATGGATTTCCACTACCGGTCATAGGTCATAATGATCATATTGGTTGGGGCTTTACTAATGTCATGACTGATGATATGGATTTCTATGTTGAAACATTAAATGAAGATAAAACGCAATATATGCTAGATGGTATATGGAAAGATTTAAAGATTGAGCAAGAAACAATAAGCTTGAAATCTGGTGACAAGAAAACTATAATTATCAGATCGACCCACAGAGGTCCTATTGTAAGTGATATTCATCCAGATGCCAAAGGGCAAAGCAAGGCTATTTCTTTTAAGTGGACTGAGTTCGATGCATTTGATGAAACAACAGCTTTATTTATGCTAGCTAAGGCAACCAATTGGGATGAATTTTCAGATGCGTCTAAGTTATTTGGAGCGCCTGGACAAAATTGGACTTATGCAGATAAAGATGGTAATATTGGATGGAGACCTAACTCCAAAATCCCCATTAGATTAGGAGCAGAACAATTAATACCTTTTGATGGCAGTACAAGTAAGCATGACTGGACAGGGTATGTACCCTTTGATGAAATGCCATATGTATATAATCCTGAAAAAGGATATATATCCAATGGAAATAACAAAACAATCGATGATGACTATCCTTACTATATTTCTCGATATTGGGCAGATCCTAGCAGAGGAGAGCAGATAGATAGGAGATTAAAAGTCAATTCTAAATTAGATGTAGAAGATATGAAGTCTATATTAAATGAAATTACTTCTCCTTTTGCCCAAGAGTATTCAACATTATTTATTAACAATTATTCGGAAGGTTTCTCTGAAAATGGAGACGAAATATACGATATCTTAAATGGTTGGGATGGAGTCGAATCTATAGACTCAGATGCTACAGTTGTTTTTCATGCCATATACATTCAATTAGTCCAGAATTTATTTCAAGATGAACTACAAAGTTTTGGTAACGACTCATTTGATACTTTTTATAGTTTAAAATATATCCGTTCATTAGCTATTAGAAGCATTTTTGATCGAAATGCAACATTGTGGGTAGATAATGTTTTAACAAGTAAAAAAGAAACACTTAATGATATTGTTAATCAGTCTTTCGATGATGCTCATGATTTTTTAACAAAAAACTATGGCAATCCTAAAGAATTGACATGGGGCGATGTTCATCAAGTAACTTATCGTCATAGATTAAACGGCGATCCGCTAGTTAAAAGATTTATCAATTTTAGTATAGGTCCTTTTCCAATGGCTGGATCTGGAATGACACCAAGAGCTGCTAGTTATTCAGTTAGCGATCCATTTGATGTTAGAGCGGGATCTTCCATGAGAAGAGTTATTGATTTTGCTAATTTTGATAATGGATTTAGTATTCTTCCTACAGGCCAATCTGGGGTTTTCAAATCACCNCATTACAGAGATCAAACTTCACTTTATAATAAAGGAAAATTTAAGCCTTTTAAATTCTCAGAGTCTGTTATAAAAGAGGATAGTACAATGCGAAAATTGATTTTTGTAAAATAATTAATTTACCTTGCTAACTGCATTCACCCATGTTTAAACTCTATGAAATGAAGAACTTTTTTAACTATTATTATTTTAGAAGCAGGGGGACTGTAGAGGCCTAATAATAGGACTATATAAAAAACTACACGAACCCTAGCATCAGTCGCTAGGGTTTTTTGTTATATGGAGGTAATTATGAATAAAGACATACAAAAGAATAGAGATAAAATAGATGCAATTGATAATCAAATATTTGAATTATTAATCGACAGATTGGATGCAGTAACAACTATTGGATATATTAAAAAAGAAGAAGGTTTTCCAGTATTAGACCAAGGAAGAGAAAATGCAATTTATGCAAAAATTGATGCAAAATTTTCAGCTATTGAGGCAGATTTTTTGAAAAATATTTATCAATCAGTTATTACGGAATCAAAAAGGGTGGAGGAGAAATAATGAGCAATTGGACTAAAGATTCATGGAAAAACTTTGATATAAAGCATATTCCTAAATATAAAGATCAAGACGAATTAAATCAGGCTTTACAGAGGTTAAATACATTCCCCCCTTTAGTTTTTGCTGGAGAGTGCAAAAATCTTAAGTCAGAATTGGCAAAGGCAGTAGAAGGTAAGGCTTTTTTGGTACAAGGAGGAGATTGTGCTGAAAGTTTCAAAGAGTTTAATGCCAATAACATTCGTGATACTTTCCGCGTTCTTTTACAAATGAGCGCAGTGATTACTTCAAAAATGAAAGTACCTGTTATCAAATTAGGGAGAATTGCTGGACAATTTGCAAAGCCAAGATCCTCAGATACTGAAACAGTAGACGGCGTTACACTAAATAGTTATTACGGAGATTCAATTAATGGAATAGAATTTACAGAAAAAGATAGAAATCCTAATCCCGCTCGACTGCTACATGCATATTCTCAATCTGCATCTACTCTAAATTTATTACGATCTTTTGCTCAAGGAGGATTTGCAAATTTACGCAAAGTAAATTCTTGGAATATGGGGTTTGTTAAGGCGAGTAAAGAAGGAAAAAAATATGAAGAAATTGCAAATAAAATTACGGAATACTTAGACTTTATGGATGCTGTAGGTGTTGATACACAAAAAGTAGTTGATTTAAATACGGTAGATTTTTACACAAGTCATGAAGGATTGCATTTACCTTATGAGCAAGCATTAACCCGCAAAGATTCTTTATCAAATGATGTTTACTGCACATCAGCTCATTTTATTTGGATTGGAGATAGAACCCGTTTTATCAATAGTGCACATGTAGAATACTGTAGAGGTATTAGTAATCCTATTGGTATTAAGTGTGGACCATCATTAGATCCAGATGAATTGATTAAAATTATTGATATCATTAATCCGAATAATGAAGTGGGAAAAATTTCATTAATTTTTCGCTATGGAGAAGAAAATATCGAATCATATTTACCAAAACTGGTTGATGCAATTAATAAACATAAAAAGTCTGTATTATGGATTTCAGATCCAATGCATGGAAATACTGTAAAGTCTTCTTCTGGTCTTAAAACCAGAGATTTTTCATCATTATTGAATGAAACTTCAAAGGCAATAGAAATCTTAAGATCAAAGGGATGTCACTTAGGTGGAATGCATCTAGAGATGACCGGTCAAAATGTAACAGAATGTACAGGAGGAATATATAAACTAAGCGATGATGATTTAAATTCTAGATATCATACACATTGCGACCCAAGATTAAATGCCAATCAAGCATTAGAACTCTCATTCAATATCGCTGAGGAAATGACAAAGTAATGATTATTAATTCTATTATTTCATTGCCAGGAGATAAGTCAATTTCTCATCGATCTATTATGCTGGCCTCAATTGCAAGAGGAGTAAGTCGTATTACAAACTTGAATGATGGAGAAGATTTACAGTCTACTATTAAAGCAATGCAATCGTGTGGAGCATTAATAAAACAAGACAAAGATTTGATAGTTGTAACAGGTTCAAGCTTAGCAAACCCTAAAGAACCTATTGACTGTGGAAACTCAGGTACAACTTCTCGTTTACTGACTGGCTTGCTGTCATCACAGCATCTTTCATTTTCATTAATAGGTGATGAATCATTGTCAAAGAGACCTATGAATAGAGTTATTAAACCATTGAAAGAGATGGGCTGTATAATTAAATCAAATGACGGACTATTACCCTTACATATTGATGCATCAAATAGCTTTAATGGTATTGATTATAAAATGCCTATTGCAAGTGCTCAAGTAAAGTCAGCAATAATCTTAGCTGGATTAGGAGCTAAGAATCCATCTGTAGTAAAAGAATTGAAGCATTCTAGAAATCATTCAGAAATTATGCTTGAAAGTATGGGAGCTAATATTGTAGTAGATGATAATAATATCACCATAAATCCACTCTCTTCTAAGCTAAAATCATTTAATATGGATATTCCTGCCGATCCTTCATCTGCAGCGTTTTTCATTGCATTAGCAGCTTTATTGAAGGGCTCCGATCTTACTGTAAAGAATATTTTATTAAATCCTACACGAACTGGCTTTATTGATGTGCTTGGAAAGATGGGTGTTCAGGGATTGGTATCAAATCCAATGACTAATAATGGAGAGTCTTGTGGAGATATACAATTTATTGGTTCTAATATTAAAAGCTGTGATGTACCCGCACATATGATTCCATCAATAATCGATGAAATCCCTATTTTAGCAGTAATAGCTGCATTTGCAAAAGGCAGAACAGTTTTTCATCAGGTAGAAGAATTAAGATTTAAAGAGAGCGATAGGTTAGATGCAATTATTCAAAATCTACAATCATTTGGAATTAATGCGTTTGAAGAAAAAAATAATTTAATAGTTGATGGTGGAAAGCCAACAAAAATGACTAAAATTTTGTCTTTTGACGACCATAGAATTGCAATGGCTTTTATTATACTAAGTCTGGTAGCCTTTAAGGAATTTGACATTGATAATACAGATTGCATTGATATTTCCTTACCTGGATTTTTTGATATTCTTGAGGAGATTCAAAGATGAATCTAGGATTAATAGGCAACCCAGTGGAAAAAAGTATTAGCCCGCAATTACAAAAGATCTTATTCAAAGAGTTAGACTTGAGTAATTTTCGATATGAAAAATATGAAATTACCCCTGGTAATCTCCCTTCTTTTTTTGAAAAATTTAATAACAAAAAATTTGATGGTATCAATATTACCATTCCATACAAAGAAATAAGCTTACAATTTATTCATGAAGTTGATACTAATGCGAAGATCTTAGGAAATATAAATTGTATTAAAAGAACAGATAACATTTTAAAAGGATACAATACGGACTCACATGGGTTTGAAATGCTTCTTAAGAATAATAGTATTTCTATCAATTCTAACCGCTGTATTGTTTTGGGAGCAGGCGGTTCGGCTAGAACTGTTATTAAGACGTTAATTGATCGAGGAGCTGAATCAATTACAATAAAAAATAAATCAATAGAAAATGCATTAAAAATTAAGCTTTATGCAGAAAAATTAGGTGGTAAAAATATTGAAATTTANACTAAATCTGATAGCAGGTTTGATATTGCAATNAATACAACACCTTTAGGNATGTATCACGATGANCAAGATAGAAGTTTTTTTGATATTCCAGTAGATAAAAATAGTATTCTTATTGANTTGATTTATGTGTCAAGTCAAACCCTNTTTTTAAATCGATATAAAAATNAAGTNAAGAAATCAGTAAATGGACTAGAGATGCTTATTTTTCAAGCTATCAAGTCTATTGAAATTTGGACAGAAACTACCTATAATGTGGACCAAAAATTGGATTCCATTAAAAAACAATTGGAGAAAGTAATATGTTAAAGAANATATCNTANATGACCGCGGGAGAATCTCANGGAAAAGGATTAATTGGAATTATNGAAGGCATACCAGCTGGTATGAATATNNCTGAAGAGTATATTGAAAAAGATTTACTNAGAAGGATGCAAGGNCATGGNAGAGGNGGNNGAATGAANATAGAAAAAGATCATGCAGAAATATTTTCTGGNGTNCGNCATNCTNTNACNTTAGGATCACCAATTTCTTTGTTGATNAAGAATTTTGATTGGGTGAATTGGGANGATAGNATGGCTACNGGAAAACCAAAAAAAGAGCATAGAAAAGTANCAATGCCTCGTCCTGGNCATGCAGATNTAGCNGGAGTGATGAANTATGGATTAGATGATATTAGAAATGTTTTAGAGCGCTCTTCAGCAAGAGANACAGCAATGCGNGTAGCAATTGGAGCTGTTTGTAGAAAATTATTAGAAGAAGTGGGTATAACTGTCGGGAGTCGAGTATATCAAATTCACAATATAGTTGACGATACTCCTGTCTCGAATANTATGAGTCTAAAAGAATTAAACGATACAGTAGACGCATCNCCTGTAAGATGTTTTGATAAAGNTGCAGAGAAAAAAATGATGGATGTNATTGATNAAGCNAGNAANAACGGAGACTCTGTTGGAGGNTCTTTTGAAGTTATTGCNAANGGATTACCATATGGATTNGGNACATATATCAATGCCGANGGGAAGCTTCAGGCNAGAATTTCGCAGGCTATGATGTCTGTAAATGCATTTAAGGGAGTAGAGCTAGGATCAGGTTTTGCTTCTTCAGCGGTATTTGGTAGCGAATTGCATGATGAGATCTTATATGAAGATAGTAAAATAACCCGTGCAAGCAATAATGCTGGAGGTATTGAGGGTGGAATGAGTAATGCTCAGCCAATTCATGTAAAAGTGAGTATGAAACCTATCTCAACGCTTATAAANCCNTTACGATCTATTGATTTGAANACNATGGAACCTAAGTTAGCTCACAANGAAAGAACNGACTCTTGNGCTGTTCCAGCTGCTTCAATTATTGGCGAATCTATGNTAGCTATTGTTTTAGCTGANGCCTTATTAGAAAAGTTTGGTGGAGATAATTTANATCAACTTAAAAAACACATAAAAGCTAGTGGAAAATATTAAACAAATATTTTTAATAGGAATGATGGGTTCAGGTAAATCTACTTTAGGGTCTATGTTAGCAGATAAGCTTAATTGGACTTTCATAGACATTGATACCGAACTTGAAAAAGACCATGGTCTTTCAATAAATGATATGTTCAATAATGGAGAAAGTAATTTTCGTTCTTTGGAAAGTAAGAAATTAGAAAAAATAGTATTAAAAAATCATATTGTTTGTGCTACTGGCGGAGGAATTGTTGAAGAAGATGTTAATCGTAAAATCTTAAATCAATCTTTTTGTGTTTATTTAGACACATCACTTGATGTCCTTCATGAAAGAGTGAAGCATGATAGTAGTAGGCCTTTATTATTAAAGGGAGATAAAAAAGATTTATTGAGAGATATTTTTAACAATAGAGAAGAAAAATATAAATCGCTATCTAAGCTCAATATCAATACTGATAATGTTGATATCATCGATAGCTGCAAAACGATTATGGAATATATAAGTGAGTAGCACCATAAAAGTAAATCTTGAAAAAGATAGTTACGATATCATCTTTGATGATAATTTTGTTGAATCTGCTATAGCATTGATAGCAACTTCTTCAAAATGCATGATTATAACTCAAGAAGTAATATATGAAGCATTCGAAAAGAAGTTTTCTGTATTAAAATCTTTACCGAATGTAGAGTTTCATTTTATTGGACAGGGCGAAGAAGCCAAATCGATTGAAACTGCAATAGAAATCTGTGATAAGATGACTTTGATGCACTATGACCGCTCCTCTACTATTTTTGCAATAGGTGGTGGGGTTGTTGGCGATACAGCTGGTTTTGTAGCTTCTATTTTTATGCGAGGAATTGATTATATACAATATCCTACTACATTATTAGCTATGGTAGATTCTTCCATTGGAGGAAAAACTGGTGTAAACCTGACAAGCGGAAAGAATCTGATAGGTAGAATACATCAACCAAAAGCAGTTATTATTGATTTATCTTTTTTAGATACATTGCCACAGCGAGAAATAAATGCTTCATTAGCTGAAGTAATTAAGTATGGATTTATCTATGATAGAGAGTTATTTAACTATATTGTAGAAAATATATCAGATATTCTTANTGGAAAAAATCATANANTTCTAAAAAAAATTATATTACGATCCTGTGAAATTAAGAGTGAAGTAGTAAGCAAAGATATCAATGAAGATAATATTAGAATGATTCTAAATTTTGGTCATACTATTGGTCATGCTCTAGAAGGTTATTTTGAGTATAAAAAATTGCTCCATGGTGAAGCTATTCTTTATGGAATGAAATGCGCATTATACCTATCACATACTATCGGTAATTTGAACAAGAAAGATTATCTTGCAAGCTTAAAAGCTTTATCTGCTTTTACATTACCTGCTATTGATCTAAAAGATAAGGGATCAATTATTGAATTTGTAAAAAGAGATAAAAAGTTTAGAGAATCACAAATAAGATTTATCTTAATTTCAGAAATTGGAAAGGCTGAGCTGAANACAGAGATAACATTAAANCATATTGAAGAAAGTTTAGGAGTATTATGAATATTATTATTGTAAACGGCCCAAATTTAAATTTATTAGGAGAAAGAGAGCCAAAAATATATGGATCAGAATCCTTGTCGGAGATTAATCTTTGGATAGAAAATCATGAAGCATGTACTAATTTGAACTTAGAGTTCTTTCAGTCTAACTCTGAGGGATCAATTATTGATTTTATCCATTCAAAGCGTAAAGATGTAGACTATCTTATTATTAATCCGGGCGCATTAACTCATTATTCATATGCATTGAGAGATGCAATTATTAGTACTCAATTTAAGGCAATTGAGGTACACTTATCTGATATCCATGATCGGGAAAATTTTAGAAAAATATCAGTAATAAAGAGTGTTTGTCTAGCTCAGTTCTATGGCGAAGGCAAGCATGGATATATTACAGCAATTAAGCATATATTGGAGCAAGAATGAAAAAAATAGGCATACAAGGAATTGAAGGAAGTTTTAGCGAAGAAGCAGCAAAATCTTATTGTAATAAATTTAATATAGAAGNATTTGAATTAGACTACCTGGTTACCTCAATGAATGTGCTAGATGGCTTAACATCAGAAGTAATTGATATTGGAATTTTTGCGATGGAAAATGCACAAGGAGGCGTAGTCATTGAAAGTGTTGAAGCGCTTGCTAAAAATCAATGTAAAATTATAGATATGTTCTATGTAGAGATTAGCCAAAATTTATTAGCAAAAGATGGTATCACTCTAGGAGATATTGAAGAAATCCATTCACATGAACAGGCTTTAAAGCAATGTAAAGACTATTTAGCTGAAAAATTTTGGTCAAAAAAACTTGTTGAAGAAGATGATACTGCTAAGGCAGCACAAGATCTTGCCGAAGGAAAATTATCAGATAATACCGCAGTGATTGCAAGTAAAAATTCTGCANAAAAATATGGACTAAATATNATTGAAANTGATATTCATGATTTAAAGAAAAATTTAACATTATTTTTAGCAGTAGAAAGGATTAATAGCAATGAATAGAGTGAGCATTATTGGATTTGGAAGATTTGGAACGATGCTTCATCAGTTACTTATTAAAGGATTTGAAGTGGATGTTTTTGATATCAAGACTGTTAGTCAGTCAGATATTAATTTTGTGTCTCTTGATGATGTACTAAAAAATGATACAATATTTATTGCAGTCCCCATTAGAGATTTTGAAGGATTAATGAGTAGTTTATCAAGCAAGATAAACGGTAGAAAGACTATAATAGATGTTTGTTCGGTTAAGGTACATCCAAAGCAAGCGATGTTAGATCATCTTCCAAATGAGATAGATATCATTGCAACACATCCATTATTTGGACCTGACTCTCTTGAAGAGCGAGGTTCTATAATGATGATGGAAAAAGTACGAGATACTTATGATAGATATGAATTTTGGAAAGCTTATTTTGAAAGCCAGAATATTACAATCGAAGAAATTACTTCCGAACAACACGATATTATGGCAGCACGATCACAAGGACTAACTCATTTAGTAGGAAGAGTTATTGATGACTTTGGAACGCAGCAGACTAGTATTGATACCGTTGGTTATAAAGCACTCCATAAGCTTGTTAGTCAGACTTGTA
>AQSA01000026.1 GCA_000402815.1 Candidatus Neomarinimicrobium atlanticum
ACTGACGTTGATGATGGAGACACCTTAACTTATTCTGTTGTTAGCGCAGCATCCAATGGAACAACCGCTGTATCTGGAAATATAGTAACTTATACCCCATCTCTTAACTTTAATGGTACTGACACTTTTACTTATATAGCTAACGATGGTGTTTTGAATAGTAATATTTCTACTGTAACTGTAACAGTTAATGCATTCAACGATGCACCGGTAGCAACTGACGTTAGCGCTGCAACCAATGAAGAAACTGCTGTAGATGTTACACTGTCTGCAACTGATGTTGAAGGCGATACCTTAACCTATTTAAAAGTTAGCGATCCAGCCAATGGTACAGTAACGATTAGTGGGTCAACTGCTAGCTATACTCCTGTTTTAGACTTTAATGGTACGGATACCTTTACCTATAAAGCAAACGATGGAAACACAGATAGTAATACGGTCACAGTTACCATAACAGTTGCAGCAGTTAATGATGCGCCTGTAGCTAATGATGTTACTACTAGCATGGATGAAGAAAAAGTTGCTGGAAGGTATCAACCGTTGACTATTGCTCTTGATGCAACTGATGTTGATGGCGATAATCTAGTTTATTCTATTATAACTAATACCTCAAATGGAGCTTTAGGATCGCTTAGTGGAAATCAGGTTGTTTATACACCAAGTGCAGATTTTAATGGAACCGATACCTTTACTTATAAAGCTAATGATGGCTCATTAGACAGTAATACAGCTACAGTTACCATTACAGTTAATGCTGTAAACGATGCTCCCGTAACTGTTGACTTAAGTTTTACTTTCAATGAAGATGATACTAGTGGTATAAATATTACTGGAGCTACTGATGTTGAAGGGGATGCATTAACTTATTCTTTAGTTACTAGTCCGTCAAATGGATCATTAGCTACAGTTACTAGTGATGGTAAAAATCTTAATTATACACCATCTCTTAACTTTAATGGAACTGATACTTTTACTTATAAAGCCAATGATGGGACAGATGATAGTAATATTTCAACAGTTACACTAAATATTAGTGCAGTCAACGATGCACCAATAGCTAACGACGTTTCTGTTTCAATGGATGAGGAAAGAGTTGCTTTATTAAGATTGCAGCCAGTTACAATTACACTTGATGCAACTGATGTTGATAATCAAACGTTGTCTTATGCAATTGTTAGCAATGCTTCAAATGGAGTTTTAGGAACAATAAACGGCAACCAAGTTGTCTATACTCCAAACCAAGACTGGAATGGTACTGATACCTTTACGTACAAAGCAAATGATGGTGCGCTTGATAGTAATACAGCAACTGTAACTATAACTGTTGCTGCAGTTAATGATGCACCGGTAGCGAATGATGCAAGTGCTACAACCAATGAAGATACTGCTGTAGATGTTACACTGTCTGCAACTGATGTAGAAGGTGGCGCCTTAACTTATAGCGTAGTTGGCACCAATAATGGTACAGTAACCATTAGTGGATCAACTGCTAGCTATACACCAAGCGCAAACTTTAATGGTACTGATACCTTTACGTACAAAGCAAATGATGGTGCGCTTGATAGTAATACAGCAACTGTAACTATAACTGTTGCTGCAGTTAATGATGCACCGGTAGCGAATGATGCAAGTGCTACAACCAATGAAGATACTGCTGTAGATGTTACACTGTCTGCAACTGATGTTGAAGATGATACGTTAGGTTTTTCTTTAGTTACAAACCCTTCTAACGGAACTGCTAATATTTCAGCAAACATATTAAGCTACACCCCTAATGATGAATGGGGCGGCATTGATACCTTTACTTATAAAGCAAATGATGGCGAGGTTGACAGTAACATAGCAACCATAACTATTACAGTAAACGGTGTTAATGATAATGCGCCTACTGTTGGCAATATTTCTCAAACTATTGATGAAGATAATACACTTACTGTTGTTCTTGCAGCAACTGATGTTGATGGGGATGCTCAAACATTCTTACTAGGTACTAATCCCGTAAACGGTACAGCAACGATTAGTAATGACACCTTAACTTACGTACCAAACCAAGACTTCAATGGTTTAGATTTATTCACTTACAAATCAAATGATGGCGCATTTGATAGTAATGCAGGTAATATAACAATTACAATTAATCCAGTTAATGATGCGCCTCAAATTAGCATGACCAATAATAGTTATTCAGTATTGAATGATAGAGAGGTTAGTTTTGAAGCAATTTTAACAGATGTAGATAATGATGTAAGCGAATTATCATTATCATCAACTATTGATGATAAATGGACTGGAGACACAAGATATTACTGGATGAGCCATAACCAGAATTTTGTTGCTGATGAAAGCCAGAATTGGAATGTGAAAATTGAATATAATTCTACTTCTGGAAATTTTGATATTACTTATAGACCTGCGTTAAATACTATCACAACAGGATCTGAAGTAGCGATATTGGCTCTTACTGCAAGCGATGGATCAATTACTAGTACTGAGTTTGATGTAGAAATTCAAATTAGAGGACTAAAAATAACTTTACCAAGTGGAGAAGGTAATCCTTGGAGTGCTGTAAATAATGAATATCAGCAAGGTTGTTCTACTTGGAAATGTGATGCTACAGCAGAATATAATTGGAATTTTGAAGTTTCCGATACAGGATTTGCATCTGAAGGAACTGTGGACTGGCTTTTTGTAACAGGAGGTCCAACTGCATTTGAAAACTATGATAATGGTGGTGTACCAATAACTAGAGGTACTTGGACTTCTAGTAGCACTGGAACTATGTATATGTTAATGTATGGTTCTAACTGGAAAAGAAACCCTGATAATCCTGACAACAGTGGAGGGCCAGATATAGCGCCTAATGTTGCTTCGCCGCCTCATAACTCATCAGAAGGAGATGGGATGTATAGAGATTCATGGCGTTTTATAACCGGTGTTCCTGCAAATGATGGTTATATCGCTTATTCACCTCTTTTTGAATGGAAGGATGGTATAATAACTAATCCAATCGATTATGAACGTTGGGGAGTAGCAAGAAGTAATAGAGATGTTCTGCATAGGGGGCAACCTTTTACAATGAGTGTTGGCGGTGACAATATGAACGCCCGTTTATATAGAAATGATCAATTAGTTTCTGCTTTAGATAGAACAACTGTTTCAAGAGAATTACAAACACTTCCAGTGTACGATCAAAATGGAGATATTGTTCGATACAGAGAAGTAATGATGAATTTTGATACTTCGTATATGCCATCTGCAGCTGCAAAAGGAGATGGATATCAAATTAAGTTGACAAATGGTGACGGGAGTGTTATCTATGATGAAAGTCCAGAATTTTCATTAACTGATCCTGGTATTAGTAATCCACCTGCCGCTGGAAGCGTTGTAACATATGGCGATACATTAATTTTTGATTATGATGGAAGTCAATATTTTAGACAAAATGGTGGCTTTACTGTTAGAGTTGAACTACGAAAAGGCTTGAAACCTGATGATTCTAATTTTTCTTTTGGTTCTGAACAAGTTGCAAATTATAATGTAAAAATTGAAAATAAAATTGATGGTGCTAGTTATGATAATCTAAAAGACGGCATTTATGGTACATGGTATAGAAATCAATACGATAAGCCAGATGGAACAGGAAATACTTCAACAGATTCACAAGAAGGTTTAGATAAAGATTATGTTGGACTTGGTCAACTTCCATTTATCTTTGAATCGGAATATGGTCTTGAAGATGGAGATGATTATTATCTCTTGATTGGAAATCCATATAGATGGAACAGCGGTCAAATTTATATAGATAACTCGTGGCAAGATGGATACCCACAAACAATATGGTGGTCTGATCATTTTGCAATAGATGATGGAGTCAATGATCCTCCAACAGGTGAAAATGCTACTTCAACAACTAATGAGGATACTCCAATTGATATCACCCTAGTTGGAACCGATGGAGATACTGATGATTCTACGCTAACCTATTCATTAATTTCAACTCCTACAAATGGTACAGCTACAATTGCAGACAGTGTAGTTACATTTACTCCTAGCTTAAATTGGAGCGGTACTGATTCAATTGCATATCAAGTTTCTGATGGTAACTCATCAAGCGGAACTTACGTTGTCAGTATTACAGTTAACCCAGTTAATGATGCTCCAGTTGCTTCTAGTGAGTCTGTAACCGTTTCTGGTGGAGGAGCATCACAAATAGTTCTAACAGCTTCAGATGTTGATGGTGATACACTTACTTATAGTATTGTAACCGATACTATTGTTGGAGCAACTACTTCTCTTACAGGTAGTACATTATTATATCTTCCTCCATCAGGATTTACAGGTGTAGATCAAATAACATTTAAGGCAAATGATGGAACTGTTGATAGTAACACTGCAACTGTAACTATAACAGTACAATAACTCTTCATTAACAATAGGGTTACTTCGGTAGCCCTTTGTTATTTTCTATAACTATATATAATACCTCATAAGTCTGTATTAATGGGTACTAATTTTACTATTGATTCTAAACTCATATTTATTATATTAAAGGTAATTCATATTTTTCATTAAAATAAATTAACANNNNAAGGTAGCATTATATGATTTTACAAAGAAAATTTACTTATTATTCAGCGGCATTATTATTTATTTGGGCATGTGGAGGCGGTGGGTCATCATCTCCTACTGAACCAGTAGAGCCCGCACCAGTAGCAAACTTTACAGCTGCTCCTACAGATATCATCCAAGGACAATCCGTTGCATTTACTAGTACTTCAACTGGTACAATATCAACTTATTCATGGAACGTAGATGGAGATGCTGCTCCTGAAGGCACCGCTGCAACATTTACTCACCTCTACTCTAATGCAGGAACTTTTAGTGTGACCTTGACGGTCACTGGACCTGGTGGAAGTAATTCTAAGAGCGTTGCTGATATGATCACAGTAACTTCAGCTGCACCAACACCTACCACAAACGCTTCACAAACTACGCAAGAAGATAATGCTACAACTATTTCTTTAACGGCTACAGACCCTAATGGAGAAGCAGTGACTTTTGCTATCACTACCAATCCAACTAACGGAACTGCTACCTTAAGTGGAGCAGATATTACTTATACGCCTAATGCAAATTTTTATGGAAACGATAGTTTTGACTATACGGCTTCTAATGGAACCTACACCTCAGACCCTGTTACGATTACTATTACCGTAGAAGGAGAAGATGATGGAGATCCAACAACCAATGATGTCTCAGCAACAACGGACGAAGATACAGTAGTCACCGTAGACTTAGATGCTTCGGAAATCGATGGAGACAACTACTCTTTTGCTATTATATCGCAACCATCTAATGGAACCCTTGGCTCTATCAATGGTAACCAAGTGGAATACACTCCTAGTCAAGACTGGAATGGTACGGACACTTTTACCTTTGAAGCAACCGATGACAGAACAGGCTCAAGAAGCAATGTTGCTACTGCAACCATTACAGTAAATAGTGTTAATGACGCACCCGTAGCCAATGATATTACAAGTCAGGTTACCGATGAAAATAGGATGATGCAGTTAGATATCACTTTAAATGCCACCGATGTAGAAGGCGATGCTTTAACCTATAGTGTGGTTGGCACCAACAATGGTACAGTAACTGTTAATGGAGCTACTGCTACTTATACTCCGGATGCAAACTGGAATGGAACCGATACCTTTACCTATAAAGCAAACGATGGAACCGATGACAGTAATACAGCAACCGTAACGGTAACAGTGAATGCGGTCAATGATGCACCAATAGCGAATGATGTATCGTCATCAATGAATGAGGACGTAGCAACAGACATCACTTTAGATGCAACTGACGTTGATGATGGAGACACCTTAACTTATTCTGTTGTTAGCGCAGCATCCAATGGAACAACCGCTGTATCTGGAAATATAGTAACTTATACTCCGGATGCAAACTGGAGTGGAAGTGATACTTTTACCTACAAAGTCAATGATGGTACAGTAGATAGTAATACGGCAACAGTAACCATTACTGTTAACGCTGTAAACGATACTCCTATAGCAACTGACGTTAGCGCTGCAACCAATGAAGACACTGCGTTAGGTGTAACCTTAACATCTAGTGATGTAGAAGGCGATACCTTAACCTACAGTGTGGTTGGAACCAATAATGGTACAGTAACTGTTAGTGGATCAACTGCTACTTATACCCCAACTCAAGACTTTAATGGAACCGATACCTTTACCTATAAAGCCAATGATGGAAACACAGATAGTAATACAGCAACCGTAACGGTAACAGTGAATGCGGTCAATGATGCACCAGTTGCAAATGCTATGAGTGTTGCAACCGATTCTCAGGCGTCAACAACACTACAAATAGATTTAGATGTAAGTGATGTAGATGGAGATACTCTGACACCATTCTTGACTGCAACTGTTTCAAATGGAACTTTAGCACTTATAACAGGAACAACTAGTCTTGTATATAATCCAACGGATGGTTTTTCAGGAACTGATACTTTTGTTTATGGTGTAAATGATGGAACTGTAGACAGTAATACGGCAACAGTAACCATTACAGTAACTTCAGGAAATAGTGCTCCTGCTGCAACAGACATTAGCGGTGCAACCAACGAGGATACCGCAGTAAATATTACCTTAACTGCCACCGATCGCTTTTGTTTATGGTGTAAATGATGGAACTGTAGACAGTAATACGGCAACAGTAACCATTACAGTAACTTCAGGAAATAACGCACCTGTAACATCAAGTGTTTCAGGATCTACTAATGAAGATGTGGGTGTTTCCGTGACTCTAAATGGTTCGGACTCAGATGGTAATGCATTGACCTACTCATTAGTTACTAATCCTTCTAATGGTACTGCAACAATTAGTGGAGCTACATTATCTTATACTCCAAACCAAGATTGGGCTGGCGTAGATACCTTTACTTATAAGGCAAACGATGGAACAGTAGATAGTAATACATCAAATATTCAAATTACTGTTAATAACTTAAATCCTGATGCTGTTACTCTGAGTACTTTAGACAACAAATGGAACGGATCTTCACTTCAGCTTTCATGGTCTCAAAGTGCAGAATCATATTTTGCTGAATATAGAGTATATGAAGATGATGATCCTAATTTTCAGTCTGCAACCTTAGTTTCACAAATAACTGATATTAGTACAACATCATATAATTATAGCGCTACTCCTGGAACAAAGAATTATTATTTAATCCAGGTAGTAGATCAATTTAATGGAGGAACATCTAGTAATGTACAGCAGGCAGATACATTCTGGAGATTTGAATTTTCATATTCAACAGGAAATGATATTGATAATATAGGTTCTAAAATTATTCCAATATCTACTGGAGGATATATTATTGTAGGTTCTTCTTGCGACTTAAACGGGACTTCATGCGATGGAACAATTTATAAAATTGATGAGTATGGACAACCTCTATGGGTTTACTCTACTGGTGAAGGAAATTATGATGATTTCTTAGTTGATGCTTATGAAACCACAAATGGAGATATTATTGCTGTTGGAAATACATTATATACTACCGGTTGGGGTTCAGATATATTGTATGCAAGATTAACATCATCTGGATCAGAAATATATACTGTTAATATAGACTGGGATTACAACGTCCTCGGAGATCAAGATGATTCAAACGGATCTACAGATTATGGCCTTGATCTAATTGAAGATACCAATGGAGATATATATATTGCTGGAGGAACATCCATAACTGAATCTGGAACAAATCTTGATCCCTTCATGCTAAGATTATCCGATAGCGGAAGTGGATTAAGTATATTAGGCTCAAAATCATGGGATGATATTTATGATGCTAGTTCTGACGCATATTGGGTTGCATTAGATCACTCTCCAAATGTAGGGGATGAAATGTCAGCATTGCAAATTGAAGACGGATCTAATGGAGATGGAATTGCGGTCTATGGAGCTTACTTTAACAGTGATTTATCAGCAATGACTTGGGTGAGTAGTCCATACACATCGAACTCAGCAGTTTATGTTTATGACACTGCTAGATATGGAGATTGGCATGCAATGGCTATTACATCTGAAGGAAGTGCTGGCTATGAATATGAGAATGTAGGTTGGACTGGCGATACCCAAGACTTTAAAAATGTGCTTAATAACGCTAATTCACCATCATATAACGATATGCATGCTAGAACATTAACTTTAAGCACTGATAATAATTATTTAGTCTCAGGATTTGCTACTGAGCTATCATCTAACGATGTAGTTGGTATGTTTGGTAAGTCATTAACTACAGGCGGATTTGAATATGCTTGGGCCGAAAAAGCACATAAAAATACATCAGGAGCTAGCCCTGCTACTTATACTCAATACATTTCTCAAGCGTATTCAACCTATGATGGAGGAATTTTAATTGGAGGGCATGAATATGGAGCATATACCGGTTCAAATGGTTATAATTTCTATTTTGTAAAATATGATAGTGATGGCTATAAGGTACAATTAGATATGGATCCAGGTCGTCAATATTTTGATTCACTAAGTGCTTATAGATCTTCTCCGAAAAGAGCTAAGCTTGATAAATCTAATTACAAGCAACATATTAGATATGATGGATTAAACGATATTATCGGAGAAAATATTCTTGATGAATTGAGAGAATCTAAAGTTGATAATAAATCTTCTATGTCAGATCTTGAAATGAAAATATTTAGAAATCAGAAAACTCGAAACTTTAAGAAGAATTTCTTTAGAAAAGTTGGCTATTTTCAAAATAAGAGAAGATAATAGAGTAATTTAATATTTGATAAGTAAATAAAGGGCTTCTTCGGTGAAGCCCTTTATTATTTCAATACTTATTACAACAGCTAATTAGTCTATATTAATGGGTGCTAATTGTGGGTACTGATTCAACCGAATTTTTTTGTGGTGGCTTTAAAGTAAGGACATACTATATGTTCGACGAAAAACGAGGGCTATCTTTTGGTAGCCCTTCTTTGTATCTAATATGTATTAATAATGACATACGAGGACAAAAAATAGGGCAACTATACAGGCAACTATTATAATATCTAACTGATCTGCTGTTAAATCGAAATTTTCAACCTAAAATTTTCAACCTAAATCAAAAATCAGATATATTTTTATTAAAAGTCGATCTTTCTGGAAATAGAATTTTTTAAATATTACCTAATAACAGCAGTATTGACCTTATAATATCATAAAAGATAGCTTTATAGCAAAAAAACAAATACAAATCAAATAAAGAATATTTAAATTGGTAGATAATAAACATTAAAAGAGGGAATAAAATGAAAAAACTAATAACACTAATTGCTATTCTATCTTCATTTACGTTCGCACAATATAATTCAAATAGTACTGATAATACTGTTGTAATGTGGGGCAAATATAAATGGACAAATATGTCTGAAGTAGACGGTGGTTCAGCTGCTGATAGAAACCAAGCTGTAAATACCTGGTATTCTAGAACAAACCAAGCAAACAAATTACTAAAGAGCAGTATGTTTCTGTATCACTATTGGACNGGCGCTGTTGAAGATGTCCATATCGTAAACGAATATGCAAGCGTTNAAGATGCAACTGAAGCAATTAGAACTGCTGGTAAAATTCGTCAAATAGCTTTTTCTGATCAAGAAGAAAGAAGAGCGGCATGGAATCATCAATCCAAATACTTTGAAAACTACCATGAAGATCTTCATATTTTTGAAAATCANGTAGCTCTTGAAAAGAAAAGAATTGGTGGATTTGGAGACTCAACTATTGTCACTGTGACTGTAGGATATTTTCAACCAATGGGTTTAGTTGAAAATGGATCTGCAGAAGAACGTTATAAATTATTGAAAAAATTCCAAAAAGAAGTAATTGCTAATAATCCTAAAATTGTTAGCCAAAAAATATTAACGCATCTTTGGTCAGGAAAAGTTGTTGATGGGTATTTCCCGGTCATCACTATTTCTGAATATAATTCAATGGAAGACGCAGATAATGCAGGTGATGATAATCCAGCATTGTTTGAAAAAGCATTCTCAGAAGAAGAAGGTGCAGCATATGCTAAGTATTGGGCACCAGGACGTCATGAAGACATTGGCTTGTTCAACAACTGGCTTGGAGCTAATAAATAATTACTATCTGTAAAAAGGGCTAGCACAATGTTAGCCCTTTTCTTTATCTTATCTCGTGATAAAACCTAACAATAAAGATAAAAATTCTAAAAAAATTCAAGTGCAATCTATGTTTAACAACAAAATAAGGGCTACTTCGATAGTCCTTTTTTTGTAGATTTATAACAATGAAATCATTTTTAACATCTCTTTTAATGGTAAGTAATCTTTTTGCTCATGAACTAACCAAAGCTGACCAAGCTGAAATGGTTGATGGTGGTTTATTAGATTATATGTACTTAGGTGCTAAACATATGGTCACTGGATATGACCATATTTTGTTTTTAATTGGAGTAATCTTTTTTCTAACTAAGCTTTCGGACATTGTCAAATTTGTTACTGCTTTTACCATCGGTCACAGTATCACCTTAATATTTGCAACATTTTATAAGGTGACAGCTAATTATTATTTAATCGATGCAGTTATTGCATTAAGTGTGATCTATAAAGGGTTTGAAAACTTAGATGGATTTAANAAANTNTTTAATAGAAATGCTCCAAATCTTATCATGATGGTATTATTTTTTGGTTTAATTCATGGCTTTGGACTTTCGACTCGCTTACAACAATTACCGTTAAAGGATGAAAGCCTTTTACTCTCAATTATTTCCTTTAATGTNGGNGTTGAATTTGGACAAGTATTAGCTTTATTAATTGCATTTCCTATCATACGAATCATTCAAAAGTCAAAAAATAATTTATTTTCTAAAGTAACTAATCTTGGCTTAGTCTTATGCGGGATAGGATTATTTATCTTTCAAATTACAGGATATATCGAAGATAAAAATCATGTAGATGAGCATCAGGAAATTCATACAGAATCTATTGAATCACCAGATACTCATATTCACGATGATGGTGCTGCACATAAAGATCACAATTCAGTTAAGGAAGAATCTGCTAACCAAGAACCTGTTGGTCATAGCCATGATAGTGAAAACTATCATACTCATTAACAAAAATTATCCAATCATTGTCTCTGTATTATAGTAGTAATTTTTAAATTTTTTTTCTTAAATTTCTATTTAATTTAAAAGCACTTTATGTTTAAACAATCTAGCCTAAATCTTACTTTAGTTTTTCTATTAGTCGCATGCTCTAGTGGCGGTTCCACTCAATCAGTTGAAGATGTTGGAGATGATACATCAGGNGGAAATTCAGGGGGAGAAGTTATCATCCCAGAGCCTGTAGCAAGTTTTNCAATTTCATCAAACGGAGGAGAAGCTCCTATTGATGTTANCTTTACAAGTACATCAACTGGAGAAGTNAATTCATGGCTATGGAATGTTGATGATNANGCTGATATTGAAAGCACATATTCTTCATTTTCTCATAGATATGAAAATGAAGGAACATATGATGTAACATTAACAGTTACAGGACCGGGAGGACAAGATGTATATACCCAAACTAATGCTATATCAATAACTGAGGCAGATACTTCTACTGAAACAGGTTTATTAAGTAAANCTATGTCTCATGATAACGAAACTAGAGAATANTTAATCTATATTCCGTCTAGCTATGACCCTAACTCAGTAACACCAGTCTTATTTGCCTTTCATGGCTTCGGTGGATACAACCAGTATTTTATAAATACTGCTGATTTTAGAGCTCTAGCAGATCAATTTAATTTCATTGCAGTTTATCCCCAAGGGCTTGTATGTAATGATGGTACTACATGGAATACTAATCCACCGGGNGGAGATAATAAATGTAGTCAGGATGATATAGGATTTTTTGCGGCTTTATTATCTGAAATTTCTAGTAATTATACAATTGATTCTAATAGAGTATTTTTAACTGGCTATTCAAATGGTGCTGATTTTTCATATTCTATGGCATGNTATCAAAGTTCATTGGTAACAGCAATTGCTCCTGTATCAGGATTGATGCCGATGGAAGATGCATCATCTGAATGTGCACCGAATCATCCTACTTCGGTAATGATCTTTAATGGAACCAATGACGGTAGTAGACCTTATAATGGCATTCAAGGGTATATGATGTCTGTAGATTCGACTGTTGCTTATTGGTCTCAGTATAATAATACAGATTCGTCCCCTCAAACAAACGTAGTTGGCAATATTGAAAACTATACTTACCTGAATGGAAATAATAATTCAACAGTCGACCTCTTTAAACTTGTTAATGGAGATCACGTCTGGTTTAATTTATCTTATAATGGAAATTCTATGGAGCAGTTAATGTGGAATTTCTTTTCACAACATTCTTCTGATTAGTTAGGATACTAGTCAATTTGTTGTAAGTTCCCTCTTCTATGGTAATAACAAAATAATTATATGTCTTTCGATAAACTTGGTCTGAATGACCCTATTCTAAAAGCTCTTAAACAGAAAGGTTACAAAGCACCTTCACCAATTCAAGCAAAAGCAATTCCTGCGATACTTGATAAAAGGGATGTAATGGCTGCAGCACAAACAGGTACTGGAAAAACAGCAAGTTTTATATTACCAATTCTACATATGCTATCAAATCCTAAGCATCAGTTTAAAGGAAATACACTCAGAGCATTAGTTGTGACACCTACTAGAGAACTAGCAGCCCAAGTGAGGGAAAGTGCTGTTACNTATGGACGTAATCTTAATTTAAAATCTACAGCTATATACGGAGGAACCTCTGTTCGGAATCAAAAGAAAGTNTTAAGANNNGGTATTGATATNNTAGTNGCTACACCTGGTAGATTACTTGATTTNTANAATCAAAAATCAATTGATTTTAGTAAAATTGAAATTCTAGTGCTAGATGAAGCTGATCAAATGCTAGATATGGGTTTCATTAATGATATAAAAAAAATTATAAGACTCTTGCCAGATCGCNGACAAAATTTGATGTTNACAGCAACTTTCTCAGATCCATTTAGGGCATTAGCAAATAAATTTTCTTATAACCCAATAGAGATTTCAGTAACAAAAGATAATGAAACCGCTAAAAATATTGAACACTACATTCACCCCGTNGAAACATCTAGAAAATCAGAATTATTNGTTCATCTTATTAAGAAAGAAAAATGGAAGCAAGCCTTGGTATTCACCAGGACGAAGCACGGAGCTAATAGATTGACAAAAAAACTTATTCAAGCACATATCCCCTCAGTTGCTATTCATGGAAATAAAACACAAAATTATAGAACTAGAGCATTAGATGATTTTAAAAAGAATCGTGTGAGAATATTAGTTGCAACAGATGTAGCAGCGCGAGGTATAGATATTAAAAATATGAATCAGGTAATTAATTTTGATCTTCCTACGGTCGCAAAAGACTATGTACATAGAATAGGCAGAACGGGAAGAGCTGGTGAGTCAGGAAAAGCAATATCATTTGTAAGTAGCGAGCAATTTGAATTATTAGATGCTATTCAAAAGCTTTTAAAACAAACCTTAGAGCAACATATTGTCGAAGGTTTTGAACCGAATAATCCAATAGCTAAAAGTAAATCTAAAGTTGGAAAAAAGCAGCGTCGCTTTAATAAGCAAAGTAGATTTAAAAAAAATAAACGAAAATAGTTATATCAAATTAGCAAACAACTTCAATTAATTTTTCCTAAGTTATGTATATATCATGCTATTCATTTAGCAAATAAAACGGAGAGGTGATGTTGCGTTCAAGAAAAAACTTTATTTTTATTCTAATATCTTTATTATTTAATACGTTTATTTTTGCTCAAAATGTTACCATTATTCAGCCATCTAAAAATATTGGTATTGATAATTGGAATATTGTCAACGACGGTGTAATGGGAGGAATATCTCAATCATCAATCTATCTTAACGAAGCCAATAATATTAAGTTTGTAGGAAATGTTTCTCTTGAAAATAATGGAGGATTTGCTTCCTGTAGAATGGGATATAATGGAAGCCAATTAAAGGGCAGTACAAAGTTTTTATTACGCGTTAAAGGAGATGGAAATATTTATAAACTGCGCTTCAGAATCAATGGAAGTTATGCTAATTATTCAGCAGATTTTTCTACTATCAAAGATGAGTGGGTTGATATAGAAATTCCTATTGAAGATTTCAAGCCGTACTATTTTGGAAGAAAAACTGGAGCTCCTCGATTCAAGATTCACAAAATAAATTCTATAGGCATACTTATTTCTGATAAGCAATCAGGAAGCTTTTCCTTAGAAGTTGAACATCTAAAAGCCTTATAAAGAAAAAAGAACATCTTCCGACAAAGATTTGTCCAACATGTAATTTATCTTTTACCTGGAGGAAAAAATGGAAAAAAAATTGGGAGCTTGTAAGATATTGTAGTGAGAGATGCAGAAGAAATAAGCATAAAACTATTTAATTCTTCAAAATAGAAATTTTTTTACTAATATTTTCTACAATAGTGTTAGTCAATTTTTTTTTAGTATATTATTTAATGAAAAAAACAGCCATCATTGCTCTTGGAGGAAATGCACTTTCTCAAAAGAAAGAAGCAGGAACTATGTCAGAGCAGTTCAATAATACTCGCAATTCCTTTCAGCAAATTATGGAATTCATTCGAGAAGATTATAATATTTGTCTTACTCATGGAAATGGGCCTCAAGTTGGGGATGAATTATTACGTATGGATCTTACTCGCGATGTAGTTCCACCCATTCCATTAGGTATTTGTGTAGCAGGTACTCAAGGCACAATCGGATATATGATTCAACAAACATTTCAAAACGCCTTAAGAGAGGAAAATATCGATAAGGAAGTGGTTACTATGGTAACTCAAGTGATTGTCAATAAAGATGATCCTTCATTTCAAGATCCTACCAAGTTTGTTGGTAAACGTTATTCATTTAAAGAAGCTGAAGAGCTAGCTAGAAATATGGGTTGGGATATAAAAGAGCAAGAACCAGGTCAATGGCGACGCGTAGTCCCATCACCTGATCCAGAATTTGTAATGCATGGTCATAGTATTCGTACACTAGTAGAGTCTGGTACTATAGTCATTGCTGCAGGTGGAGGCGGAATTCCTGTCTATAACACCGAAGACAATAAATTAAAAGGTATCGACTCAGTTGTTGATAAAGATTTAAGTGCAGCAAAGCTAGGAAGAGTAATACGTGCACAAGAATACTATATTATTACAGATATTGATCAAGTATATAAAAATTTTAATACGCCAGAGCAATCACCAATCCGTCAAATGACAGATAAGGAAGCAAAAAAACTGCAAGATGATGGACATTTTCAACAAGGAAGTATGTGGCCAAAAATTCGATCAGCTATTCATTTCTTAAAGCATCATGGTGAAAAAGCAGTTATTACTAATATTGCGAATATTCAAAAAGCAATTGAAGGAAAAGCAGGCACAACTATCATTAAAGAGTAAATGATTTCACTTACTGCTAATCAAATCATGTGGACCGCTTTTATTATTGGTTCATCTTCTCCTATCATCTTTTTTTTGTTGTATAAAATGGGATATGTATCCAAAAAAATTATCACATTATTTATTATTGGAATATGTGTTGGATTAACTTGGGAAATCCCTTTTGCATTGGCAGGAGATTCATTCCATTTAATTTTAGTAGATTGGCCTATTGATCTTCCCTTAGTTCGCAATATTAATTATGCTTTTTTAGACAGTCTCATTTTTCTAATTGGTATTTTTTTATGTAATACCATTCTAAAAAGTGATAGCTATCTTTATACCTTTAACAGTAATGCACTTTTAATAATGATTATATGGGGAAGTATCTCAGAATTTCTAGTTGATTTAAATTGCAGTGGAAAATTATGGGTTTTTTTAGAAAATTGGTATAACCCAGTTTTTATAACAATTAATGGAAACAATTTGACAATTCTTCCTCAACTCATTTGGCTAGTTGCTCCGATAGTATATTATTTTGCAGTTTTAAGAATATTCAAAAAATCATAATATCTTGTATACAAGATTAGTAGCAAAGATTAAAANAATTAAAGGTTAGAATCTAAATTACAATCAAGTGNACTCTTTCTATATTCAACTCTATTTTCGTTATCTTCCGTTGTCCATTCAGCAAGTGTTTGATCCAGACAAAGAATTAAATATCCATCGTCAGTTGCTTCAATTCTAGAAAGTTCTTCCCATTCATTATTAGTTGCAAAACTCCTAACAGACTCTACTATATCACATTCGCAGTCCAATAGTGCATCTGCAACACTATCTTCACAAGTGAATAAAAATAGTGTACTAATAATGATAATTATTTTTTTCATTTATAGTTAATTGTAACGGTTTTTAATCAGATGTTTAATTATAAAAATTAAGATGATTTTTTAGAATGCTAATGAAATTAATAGTACAGTAAATATGATTAGCCAAGCAGTTAAAAGGAATATGATAATTCTTATNGAGGGCTCTTCTTTTTTCATTAACTATCTTATTGTTTTAAGAAAGTAGCTGTTGCTTCGATATCTCCATCGTTTAGAGAAGGAGATATGTTCATTATTTTACACATCATTTCATACAGATGAATGTTTTGAAATCTAGGGCCAACATAATCTATCTTAAAATCCGGTCCATGACCAATAAAAAGTCCATGCATTGATTCATAATCCGGGTGATAACCATGATCTCCTTTTGGGAAATAGTTTGGATTAAACGTATCATGGGTTAAAATGCGCCAATGGTCATCGGCTACTGCAGTTAAATCTTGAATACGACGATTATCGGTCATATGGAAATTTTCTGGAAATTCATTTTTTTTATAAACTTTCATATTAGGATGTGCATTTTCTAACAATGGAAATAAATTATCTACTTCTGGTTTAGCATCACCATCAACTAACCCCATAACCACTCGCATAACTGCAAACGGACCTTTATCAACTAGTTCAACTCTTGACATATCAATATAGTCATCTAAAAAAATGACTTGATCAGTATAGGTCTCTGTCATCCCATGATCAGAGACAATCATAATATTTACTTCATCAAAAATTCCACGATCTTTTAAGCCGTTAATTAATACACCAATTTCACTATCAATGCTGCTGATAGCTATTTTGGTTTCTTCTGCTTCAGGCCCATACGCATGACCTGCATTATCTACATCGCTAAAATAACTTGCTAGAAAAGTAGGACGTTTACTCTCTTTTAAATCAAGCCATTTTAAAAGCTGTTCCATGCGTTGCGTATTTGTAATGGATTCATCATATGTAAACCAATTAGATGGTCGTACTCCCTTAATTTCTGCATCAGATGCTGGCCAAAACATAGTCATAGCTCGAAGGGATTGGTTTTCTACTGTAACCCAAATTGGCTCTCTATTAATCCATTTACCATCTCGTGCTGCTGTACTACCTTGTCCGATGTAATAATACTCATCAAAGACTTCATCGTACATTCTATTGGCAACTAGTCCATGATTATTAGGATGAGATCCTGTAACAATACTAAGATGGTTGGGGAATGTTTTACTTGGGTAGGAAGGAATAAGTCCTTCAGATCTTGCACCGGATGCCACAAGCTCATCTAAATATGGAGTATCTGCTTTGTCTAAATAATCCCATCGAAANCCATCAATTGAAATTAAAATTAATGGAGTCCCTGGTTCATTATAAATTTGATTAGAGCTTTCTTCTTCTAGTTGAGAACAAGAAAATAAAAGTAATATTAGGCAAGATAAATANCTTAATTTCATTGCCTAGTTTAATTATTGTAACGTAAATTTCCTATTATGAAAAGAACCCTAATAGCGCTGATACTCTTTTTTTCATTTATCTACAGTCAAGATAGTAATCTTGAA
>AQSA01000027.1 GCA_000402815.1 Candidatus Neomarinimicrobium atlanticum
GAACGATAATGCTTCAGCATCATCTAATTCCAAAGTAATCTTATGATCTAGTTCTAGATGTTTTATTTTTTCTTTACCAATAGAGAGCATCTCTCCTGAAATATCGACCCCTATTATTCTTCCTGAAGAGTGTCGTGCTAAATCAANTGCTAAAGCTNCAGTACCTGTTGCTGCATCTAGTATAATTTCAGGATTGTTAGCAGCAATCATTTTTGCTACACGTTTTCGCCATGTTTTATCCATTCCAAAAGTAATGAGTCCATTTAATCGATCGTATGTATTGGCAATACGATCAAACATTGTGACTATCTGTTCTTTTTTTGAATTAGTAAGNTTTTTATATGGCTTATGATTCACCTGTNAAATTAAAAGAAAGGGCTAGCAATATACTAGCCCTTTTTATGTAAAGATTATTTATTCGCTGGTGCNAAGGTTTTAAAAATACCTAAATCGGTATGATTGTCCCATATGTTATGGAAGTATTTCCAATAGTCTCCTCTATTTTCTGCACCAAATGCGGCATCTTCTAATGCTGCATTTCCAGCTGCTGCCATATCTTCTAAAGATGCATATTCAGTAATATAGAAAACAGGCAATATGCCACCTTCAATTGATCCTGACCATAAATGTGTTAAGACTTTCTGACTAACAATTTTGTCATTCTTCTTAACCACTTCATTGGCATATTTTTTCATCATTGCTAAGCGATCTTCTCCAGAACCANCTTCAACTTCACTCATGCGTTTCCAGTATCGAATACTTACTGANACTACATTTCCATTNTTGATAGTTTCTTCACCGGTTAGTGCCGCAGTATTCTTTTTTTCTAGGGCTTTCCAGTTTTCTAAGATATGTACATCTTCATGGTAAGATTGAAAATGCCTATTATAGTTTGAAACAGCAGTTGATCTCTCATCTGCATTTCTCCATGCCATATCATTGATATTATTAAATCCAGCATAGTCAGTGGCATCTTTCATATTTCTAAATTCACCTAAGATTGCAACATCTTCTGATTCTCCGGTCCAAAAATGCGTTAACATCATTGAGCTCATTAGCTGTCTTGATACTTTATGTCTTGCTAACTGATAGGCTGCAACATCTGCACTTCTGTCCATCCACGATATGTCTGGATTTTCACCAATCGGTTCCCATTTATATTTTGACCATGTTACAACTGTATTCCCATCAGTATATTGGGAAAACGCTAAAGTTGTAAACAAAGCCATTAGTAATAGTTTCTTCATAGTATTTCCTTTGTTTATTTACGTTTATTAGTAAAAAAATATTTTTTTTGAAAAGCTTTTATCTTCAAAAAACTTCCACCTCATATTTATTTCGTTAATTTTAATATTTTATGTACAGCCTCTACTAACTGCAATGATAAAGATTAATATAAAATTATTTGCTATAGTGTATTGAAAAATAGTTATAAAATAATACTATACATGAAAAGAAATTATCAACATTCTAAGTGGACGTCAGTAGATAAGGTGGAAGGCTGGAGACACTTCGAAGTAATCAATGTAAATAAGAAAACAAAAGAACTAGAGTTATTTTCTGTCTGTAAAAAGAAGATTAAAGTAACAGTAAATGAATCTGACCTACAAGATCNAAATAAGTGGTTACCTAGTTGGAGAATACTCGAAAAAGCTGATGACAAATAAAGCAAATCTTAATGCATTAAAAGATTTATTACATGAATGGCATGCTACGTATTCTTTTTTCCTTACCATTAAAGATAAGAGCCAAAGAACAGAATACTATCTTGGAAGTCTTTTATGGATTGAACGTAGTATTTATAATTATGGTATTAATATTTCAGAGTTAAACGGATATGAGTATTATAACCCTGTAATTGATTCAAGAGGTGTAGAAAACCTCAATGATGCTCCATGGTTTGCAGTAGATAGTGATGAATTTGCAAAAGAGCATAATTTAAAAGATATGAAATTGATTGCAGAAATGTATTTAAAACGGCATCCGCTTACGGCCATAAAATCAAAAAAAGACTTTACGCAAAGCCAAGTCAGTAAATTTATGGAGCATTTGTGGAATCATCCATCCTATGATATAAAAGATAACCCAAGCCATATATTATTAATTCAATCGTTTCACTTTAATAAGTATAGAGGTAANTGGCTAAACAAGCGTTTTGGGAAGGTGAANAATAAACACTTCAAACATTTTGAGATNCAAATTTATAGAAGATATACTTCTATTCGTAAGTTGATAGCTCTTTTTGTAGGGNTAGAGATTATGACAGAAAAAGGAGANTCATATAGTATTGATGCACTACANCCACTTGTAATTAATACTTTTAAAAACTCTTTTAAGCAATGGTTTGCTAATTATCAGTATCATTCTTGGATAAAGGAGAAACCGCTTGGCGAGAATTGCTCAGGAGGAGATAATGCTATTATGCCACATATTCGAGCAGTAAAGCGATCCAAACGAGATATCAAAGAATTAGAGAAGCAAAGATTTTTCAAAAAAAAGCCATAATTATTTTGTAGGTTTAACTCGTAAACTTCACAATTATAATATGAACCGTAAAGAAAATTATTCAACATTTTTTTATCCTGAAAAAGAAGAAAGACTTAATGTATTGAGTCATGGATTTGCTTTCTTATGCAGTATTGTATGCTTTATTTTGCTTNTGATAAAAGGAATTAATAACGGGAGCCCAATCTATATTTTTAGTTTGACTGTTTTTGGTATCGCACTAATGTTAACATTTATTACATCTACCATGTATCATAAATCTAAAGATCCTATAAAGCGAAATAAATATAGGATGCTAGATATGTTTGCTATCTATACAATGATTGCTGGTTCATATACNCCCTATGCACTTGTATTGCTTCAAGGAACTAAGGGGTGGATATTATTTAGTATAGTTTGGAGTATTGCATTATTTGGTATTATATGGAAATTATTTACTGTCGGAAAATATAATCTTATTTCAACATTTTTGTATGTTGGAATGGGAGGTATTTGTGTTTTTTATATGCAGGATCTATTTCAGTTATTATCATACGAAGGTCTCTTATGGCTAGTAATAGGATGTGCATCCTATTTGATTGGAGTCTTTTTTTANTTAATGGACAAGCGTATTGAATACAATCATTTTATCTGGCACCTCTTTGTTATGGGCGGAAGTTTTAGTCATTTCATTTCAATATTTTTTTATGTTTTACCATCCTAAGATACATTTTTGCTAATAAAGAATTATGTATAACTCGCTTGTTTTTACTTTTTTTAATACATTATAGTGAAATTGAAGGGGGCAAGATTCTATTCTCATTATAGAATGTTGCCTTTTTTATTATAGTAACTAAGTA
>AQSA01000028.1 GCA_000402815.1 Candidatus Neomarinimicrobium atlanticum
AAAAAAAGCAAATATTCAAAAAGGAGATCGTGTATGTATTTATATGCAGATGATACCAGAAGCTATTGTTGCGATGCTGGCTTGTGCGCGTATTGGAGCAGTACACTCTGTTGTNTTTGGNGCATTTTCTTCTGATGCGCTAAAAAATAGAATCAATGATTCTGAATGTAAGTTATTGATTACTCAGGATAATGGAGTGCGTGGCACAAAACATGATATTCCAATGAAAGAGAATGCAAATAATATCGCAGATGAATGTCCTTCTCTAGAAAAAATTATAGTGGTAGATAGATGTGGTAATGATGTAGCAATGCAAGAAGGAAGAGATATTTATTGGCATGATTTTATAGAAGGATGTGATACNGTATGTGAACCTGAAGTGATGGATGCCGAAGATCCTTTATTTATATTATATACCTCTGGATCAACGGGAACACCAAAAGGAGTGTTGCATACTACGGGTGGATATATGGTATATACTTCTCATACACATGAGATAGTATTTGATCATCATAAAGATCATATTTATTGGTGTACAGCTGATATTGGTTGGATTACAGGCCATTCTTATATTGTCTATGGACCTCTTTCCAATGGTGTGACCCAAGTTATTTTTGAAGGTGTNCCAAATTATCCTGACTTTGGTCGNTTCTGGCAAATTGTAGAGCAACACAAAGTAAATATTTTTTATACAGCACCCACAGCATTGCGCGCATTAATGAAAGAGGGAGATGACTTTCCAAATCAATATGATTTATCAAGTCTAAGAGTGTTAGGTACAGTAGGAGAGCCAATTAAATCACCGGAATGGCATTGGTATTTTCAAACCATCGGAAAAGAAAAATGTCCAATCGTTGATACGTGGTGGCAAACAGAAACCGGTGGAGTATTGATGTCTCCAATCCCAGGTTGTGTTCCAACTAAACCTGGATCAGCTACATTGCCATTACCTGGAATTGAACCTGCTTTATTAGATGAGAATGGAAATAAAATTACTGAGCCTAATACAACAGGATTTTTAGTCATGACACAATCATGGCCAGGACAAATGCGAACTGTCTATGGAGATCATCAGCGTTTTAAAGATACATATTTTGCTCAAGCACCTGGTAATTATTTTACTGGGGATGGAGCTTTCATNGATGAAGATGGTTACTATTGGATCACTGGAAGAGTAGATGACGTTTTAAATGTGTCAGGACATCGTATTGGTACGGCTGAAGTTGAAGGAGCTATTGGAGCTGCAACAGGAGTAGCAGAAGCTGCTGTGATCGGATATACTCATGATATTAAAGGAGAAGGTATTTATGCTTTTGTAACTCTAATGACTGGCGTTGAACCATCNGATGATATTAAAACAGATATTCTAGCTACAGTTACAAAGATTATTGGTCCTCATGCAAAGCCAAGCGTTATTCAATTTTGTGATGGATTACCTAAAACACGATCCGGCAAGATAATGAGAAGAATCTTGAAAAAAATCGCTCAAAACGAAACAGATGATTTAGGTGATATTTCTACTCTAGCAGACCCAAGTGTAATTGATAGCTTATTACGCTAGAGCATATTTTTATGCTCTTTGAGCATACAATAATCCATAACTGTCTCGATGCCGTGGCTTGAAGCAAGCGCCGCAGACTTATTATCCACAATACCTTCTTGCAACCATAATACTTTTGCTTGAATTGCAATTACATCTTTTGTAATTAAAGGTACAAACGATGGTTTTCTNAAAACATTAACAATATCTATTGAGTGNGGAATATCCAATAGGGAGGGATATGATATGATAGAGCCAATATTTTTTGTTGTTGGATTAACAGCGACAACATTAAATCCCATATCATATAAGTACTGACCGACTTTATTGCTAGGACGATCATGTTTTGGACTCATGCCAACAACAGCTATATCCTTAAAATTGAAAATACGCTTTAGTTTGTCAAATTGTAGTTTTTCTTTGATTGTCATGACTCTTCTTTTATTTTAGTAAAAAATTTGCCACATCTTCAGCATATGTACTGGCTATTTGAATATTTACTATTTTCATACTTATTTGCTCTGCATAATAAAAATATATCTTGAACAATGCATCCATTATAGTGCTTCCATAAAATAATAAAATAATAGCTCCAGTTAACATTTTAAATGGTTCCATAGTTGATGATATTTTGTGCGTCAACGGTTCTTTTGCAATAGATTGTAGTGAATCTAGAAATTCTGGGTTAGCAATTTGCTCATCAAACATATTAGGATAATTCTTATTACTCATTAATATACTCCTTTAATTGTTCTTTACCGCGCTTCAACCAAGACTTAATTGTATTTTCTTTAATAGAAAGTTCGATAGATATATCTTTAATACTATGATCTAAAAAATAAAACATCACAATAGCCTTTCGATGAGTTAACGGTAATTTTTCAATAGCATCTTTTAAGGTAATACTATTAATTAAGTCAAAATCTTTTACAGAACCTTCATGCTCTACATCCTGTCCTTTATGTTTTTTCTCGCGATTATATGTGGTCAATGCATTATTGTAGGTAATGCGATACATCCATGTGTATAGAGAAGAATTGAATGAAAAATTATCAAGCGCTTTCCATATTTTCTGAAAAGACTCCTGAGTAGAATCTTCTGCTAGCACTTCATTCTTTAGCACAAAAAGTGAAATGTTGTATAACCTTGATCCATATGTAGTTATTGCCTGCATAAAAATTTTATGTTTTGTTTTATAATCCAATGTATTTAGACCAAAGTTTTATCAAAAAAGTTGCATAGAAATTTTTATATTGAGTTTTGCAACTTTTTCAAATTAGTTAAGTCTAATTAACAAATGAACCAAATAGGAGAAATTTTTATGAAACAAAAAATAGTAATAATAATGCTACTTGTATTAACTGTTGGATGCGGCTCATTCAATGAAGGTAAAGCAGAGTTGCATATCAATAAAAATATTACAACAGGGCAAGAATTACTAGATTTACAAGCTGCTTTTGATGCAGAGATTATTACAAAAGAAGAATTTGAAAAAATAAGAGAAGATATAATCAATGGAGATGAAGAATTTCAGATTGAAGTTAGTGAATTCGAGAATCTTGATGATGGTAATAATAAAGTAAAAGTTCGAATCAATGTTAATGGCAATGATTTAATATCTATCGATAGTGAGGAAGAATAATGACCATGGCACAATTAGGCATACTTATTCCACTTGGATCGATAGTGTTGATAGGATTTATAATTTGGGTTGGGATACAAAAAGAAATGCATGCTCGATCATTATTGCATAAAGAAATCATGAGCGCCATTGAAAAGGGAGTTGATGTACCATTGGCAGGTTCAGGTACAACACCATTAGATTATTTGCGTAAAGGAATTATTTGGGCAGTAATTGGACTGTTGATTATAATAGGATTTATGTTTGAGGGTGAGTTTGGTGCAGCGGGATTATTAGGATCTATTCCGTTGGCTATTGGTCTCGGTAATATTACCTACTATAAGTTTACTTTAAGNCAAGAAAAGGAATAATNGTTATACATAGCTAGTTAATTGGAAAGGCCTCAAAATATTGAGGCCTTTTTGATTTTTAGACTTTTTTGGATCCGGGAAAAAANATATTCGTTGTTTCTTGATAGATTTTGTATTCAGGGCGTTTTTTTAAAGAATAGTATTCTGATGGAATCGCGCCTGTATGATACACTAATGTTGTATACATCATTCTAGAAGTAAATAGGAGTCCTAGTCCTAGTAATATCCATACGGTCATTGATTCTGTATTATATAACAGAATCCAAGATGGGATTGATGCAATGATTAATCCATTCCAAACCATCCATTCAGCAAAATAATTAGGATGTCTGGTATATTTCCATAATCCAACATTACAGACTTTATTTTTTTCACCCGATGCCTTCATTTTTTTTAAAAAGGAGATTTTTTGCATATCTGCAATTGATTCCATGACAAATGCGCCCAACCAAATAAAAACACCTACTATTTCAAGCATTGAAATCGTTGTATTAGAATTGGTTGCAATAATAAACGCAGGCATTGCTAGAAAAGAAGCATTGGCTAAGCCTTGTAGAATCCCTTCAATTTGCATGGCAAGCATAGTATTATTTTTACCTGCTTTTTTCCAACGTTTTTTCTGATATTCATAGCGGGGAAATTCTGTTTTGAGCATCCCCAGTCTCCACATTTTGAGTGCACCCATTCCCATACGACTGCCAATTAAGATATAAAGGATACTAACTGTAGCTATGCGAAAACTATCACCCTCGCCATAGAGCCAAGTNATGATCCCAATAAGAGCAACTCCCCATGGCCAGCCAATATCAACATAGGACATACGTCCAGTACGCCATGTGGGTAAACACACTACAAAAACAAATAATAGTAGTTGAAGNGCTCCATTAGTAAAGCTGATTGAGGCAAGATTTTCTGAANAGAGTAACANTCCCCAGCCTAAAATAAATGGGATTAAAGGNGAAAAATATTTCATTCAGATGGGCTGTATTTATTAGAGTCCAAATCCACCACCATGGCACATTAAAATCTGTCCTGTGACATAGTTAGATTCAGGAATACAGAACATATAAATAGCACCAGCAGCTTCTTCAGGAGTTCCAGGTCGTCCAAGTGGAATCATAGTCTTTGCGGATTGAAATATAGCCGAATTGACTCCCACTTTGATTTTGTTTCCTTCAATATCAATCAATGATTCTTCTTTTTCGGCNTCGGCATCAGTTAAACGTGTTTTGATAAGACCAAATCCTACTGCGTTTACATTTACATTATAACGACCCCATTCTTTTGACATGGTTTTTGCCATTCCTACTACACCAGCTTTTGCAGTTGCGTAGTTGACTTGCCCAGCATTCCCATTCATCCCTGATGTTGATGAGATATTGACCACTTTTCTAAAATTTGTAA
>AQSA01000029.1 GCA_000402815.1 Candidatus Neomarinimicrobium atlanticum
GTAGAAGTCGTGGCGTTGATTCATAATAGGCTCTATAAGACTCATCATGGGTGCTTAATAGCACTTTTTCTTCATTTAGTATAGTTGGGACATGAAATAGAACAAATACTAACAATAGAGCTACTGATATAGCTATAGACTTGATTGCAAAACACATCCCTAGAAATAGCATTAGACTGAAAAAATATAATGGATTTCTTACCATTGAATATGGACCTTCTTTAATTAATTTTTTGGTTTTAAATCCTTCAAGATAAAGTGATGCCCAAATTCTTCCAAATCCTCCCAAAACAACAAAAGTAAATCCTATACAACTGAATAAGACTGATGTATTTATATCTATATCTAGGGTATAAGCAGAAAAATTATTATTAAGAATAATAAATATAATAATTAATATGACTGATATTCTTAGTATTGTCATTCTCTTGCTAGCTATTTTGTTGATTAACATAGTTTTCTATTTCTTTCTTTTAATTATTATTTAATTGCAACGCGCTTTTCTTGAATGAGCTGACAGCCTGGAACATCTTCTCCATTCTTTAACGCTTCTTTAATCTTAGTTTTATCAATTGATTGTGTTTCTTTAGTTTCAAGAAACTCATCAGGGATAGCACCTTCGTTGGTGATAACAACTTTATGAGGATTATTCTGAATAGTGATTGTGATTTCAGAGCTCTCTACTTTTTGTGTATTTGTTTTTTCTAAATTATATCTTAAATATTCTTTTAGATGTTTTATTTTAGATTCAATAGACGTTCTTCTTTTATGCTGTCTAGATTCGACTTCTTTAATGCCTTCAGCAGTATGCTCTAAATTTTTGATATACTTAGCAACATTAGTAGTTTTAAGCTTGAATTCACCTTTAAGAGATTCTAAAGTGTCTTTTACCGACTGATCATCCAAGTCGGTTAAGCTTTCTAAAGCTTCTTGAAATTCATCTGCAAGTTCATATAGACTAGGTAGTGACATGGATTAATATAAAAAAAATACCCTGAAATAATGAGGGTATTTTTAAAATACAGTTAAGTAGTTAGTTTGAAATGTCTATTATTTAGATTTCTATAACTTGTTTGCCAAAATTCTTTCCCGTCAAAACATCCCTTAGAGCTTGAGGTGCATTCTCAAAGCCTTTTGTAATAGTTTCTCTATAAAATAGCTTTTTATCTATAATTAATTTAGATATTTCACTTGTTGCTTTTGCCCATTCGCTCATCCATTCAGTAACTACAAAGAATCTATGTTCTGGCTTAGGGTCGAGAATGCCAAGCACATGAAAAGGTGTTTCCATTTTAGACATGTCTTCAGCATTATATTGAGATATAAATCCACAGATTGGAACTCTTGCATCCTTATTTAAGAGGGGAGCAATTGCTCTAGTTACTAGACCACCAACATTTTCAAAATAGACATCTATACCATTCTTACAAGCATTTTTAAGGTCTTCTTCTAGATTTCCAGCTTTATAATCAATGCATTCATCAAAATTTAAAGTATCTTTTACATAAGAGCATTTATCTGGACCACCAGCTATACCAACTACATAACATCCATAAGACTTTGCTAGTTGTCCAACAACGCTTCCTACAGCTCCTGAAGCCGCTGAAACAACTACAGTTTCTCCAGACTTAGGATTTCCAACTCTGTTTAGACCGAAGTAAGCAGTTCTTCCAGGCATTCCAACCGTTCCTAAATAAGTAGATAACGGTATCTTTGTTTCGGGTACTTTATATAAAGTGGGGTCATTATCTTTAACTTTGATAAACGTTTGCCAGCCTTTATGAGCACATACTTTGTCACCAATACTATATGAATCAGAATTAGTTTCAACAACAACACCCACCGTTTCACCTGTCATAGGTTCTCCAATTTTAGCTGGTTCAGCATATGAAGATCCATCATTCATTCGACCTCTCATATACGGATCAATCGATAGGTATTTAACTTGAATAAGAATTTCATTATCCGCGAGCGATGTTATCATTTCATGGTTCATTTTCCAGCAATCATCCTCCGGCATTCCTTTTGGTCTTTTATCTAAAAGTAATTGTGAGTTTTTATATTGCATCATTTATTCTCTTTATTAGTTAGGTTAAATTTAATTGATTGAATAGAGTTGTTTATAATAAGAAATACGATTATAATTCTTTGATTTCTTTAAGAAGATCATTTAGCATATCTTTTGCATCACCAAACACCATGATAGAATTATCATAACCAAACAATTCATTTTGAACACCCGCAAATCCAGGGTTCATACTTCTTTTATTGATAATAACTGTACGAGATTTATCTACATTTAAAATTGGCATACCATAAATAGGACTAGATTCATCATGTCTTGCAGCTGGATTAACAACATCATTTGCTCCAAGAATTAATGCAACATCGCAGTCTTCAAATTCAGGATTAATCTCATCTAAATCTTTAAGTACATCATAAGAAACATTTGCTTCAGCTAATAGAACATTCATATGTCCTGGCATTCTACCAGCAACTGGATGAATAGCATATAAGACTTTTTTTCCTTGAGCTTCTAATGTATCAGCTACTTCTCTTGCAACATGTTGTGCTTGCGCTACAGCTAGTCCATAACCTGGTACAATAATAATTTTTTCAGCAGCATCAAGAATCATTGCGGCTTCCGTTGTTGAATAACTTTTAATATTCATTTCTTGTTGAGTCGATCCTGCAGAGCTAGTCTCAGAACCAACAGCGCCAAAAATTACATTTGCTAGAGATCTATTCATTCCTTTGCACATAATGTTGGTTAAGATTAATCCAGAGGCACCAACCAAGGAACCACTAATTATAAGTGCATTATTCCCAAGTAAAAAACCTGTTGCTGCAGCTGCTATTCCGGAATATGAATTCAAGAGCGATATAACAACTGGCATATCAGCTCCTCCAATAGGAATGGTAAGGCCAACTCCAAGAAGTAGGGCGAGAACTATAACAATATAAAATGCATTCAAATATCCAGCATAAATAGATGATTCAAAAAATAAGCCTGGAGCAAGAATTATAGATACAGACAGTAAGGCAATTATTGCATTTGTAACTTGCTGGCCTTTAAAAGTGATTGCTCTTCCGGAAATGAAACCTTGAAGTTTTCCAAATGCAACAAAGCTTCCCGTAAATGTCAAAGAACCAATGAAAACACTTAAGCAAACAATTATAAAAGGACTGTCTGGAGAGGATAAAAACTCTGAAGATGCTACAAAAGCTGATGCTGCTCCTCCTAATCCATTAAAAATGGCAACCATTTGAGGCATCTCAGTCATTTGAACCCTAGTTGCAAAAATTAAACCAATCACAGTTCCAATAGCTACACCGCTTAATATTAAAGTAAAGTCAAATTCTTTTCCTGGATAAGTTAGGGTTGCAATGACGGCAATTAACATCCCAAGAGATGATAAAAGATTTCCACTTCTTGCAGTTTTAGGATGAGACAATCTTTTGATTCCTAAAATAAAAGCAATAGCTGAAACTAAATAAAGTATATTTGTTATTTGTATAGCTTCCATATTATTTCTTCTTAAACATTTTTAACATTCTATCAGTAACTAAAAAACCACCAACTACATTGATTGTAGCACAGATTAAAGCAGCAAGACCTATATACTTACTTGCATTTCCTCCATCAACTAAAATTGCAAGAATAGCACCAACAATAGCGATACCTGAGATTGCGTTAGATCCTGACATTAGAGGAGTATGAAGTGTTGGTGGGACTTTATTAATAATTTCGTTACCAACAAAAACAGCGAGAATAAAAATCGTAATTAAGCTTACTATATCAATTTGCATTACATAGCCTCCTTTGTAGGCTCGTGGCGTACCACGCCATTTTCTAAAAATAACATCCCATCAATAATTTCATCTTCTTTATTAAGTTTAAATTGATCTTCACCATGACAATGTTCAATAATAGCCTGTACATTTTTAGAGAATAGCTGGCTAGCGTCTGTTGCCATTGTACTTGGGAAATTAGTATTACCATCAATTAATACATCATTGTGAAATATTATCTCATCAGGTTTTGTTAATTCACAATTTCCACCATTCTCAGATGCTAAATCCATAATTGCTGAACCAGGTTTCATACCTTCAATCATTTCCCTTGTAATAAGAACTGGTGCTGGCCTGTTAGGAATTAAGGCTGTAGTAATAACTAAATCAGACTTTGAAATTCTTTCTTTCATCACTTCTTGCTGACGTAATTTATAAGCATCACTAGTTTCTTTTGCATATCCACCGGATCCTACACCATCGTCACTATCATTTTCTACTTCGACAAATTTAGCTCCTAAACTTTCAACCTGTTCTTTAACCTCAGGTCTTACATCAAATGCTTCAACTTGAGCTCCTAATCTCTTAGCCGTTGCAATTGCTTGCAATCCAGCAACACCTGCTCCAATAACGAGAGTTCTTGATGGAGATATAGTTCCTGCTGCTGTCATTAGAAGTGGCATATATTTTCCAATATGATTCGCACCAATTAAGACAGCTTTGTAGCCAGCAATATTTGCTTGAGAGCTTAGAATGTCCATTTTTTGAGCTAAGGTTGTTCTTGGGAGTAGATTTAAAGAAAATGCAGAACATTTAGTTTTCTGTAGGTCTTTAACTAGATCAATATCTTTTATTGTTTGAAATAGTGAAATTAGTAAGCAATCTTCTTTTAAAAAACTAATCTCATCTTTTATTGGAGAATTAACTTTTGCTATAATATTACAATCAAATACTTCGCCTTTTTCAACAATTTTTGCACCAGCTTCAACATAAAGATCGTCAGAGTAGTTTGATGCTTGTCCGGCATTTTTTTCTATAAAGAAAGAATAACCCTTTTTTGTGAGGGATGAGACTGTAGAGGGTATAATTGCAACCCTTTTCTCGCCAGATTTATTTTCTTTTAATACGCCAATTTTCATATCGATTTCAACGGTGTAAAATTACACAATTCTTATTAATCATCAACAAATTTATTATGTATTAAAAAATTAATTTATATTAATTAAGTTATGTCATGAATTTATACCCAACTGCAGAACTATTTAACTCTTTTCAACTACCTGTATCTGATAGGCATAGTCTATATGTTGAAGAGTCAGGTAATAGGAATGGAAAGCCAGTTATTTTTCTACATGGAGGACCTGGAGGTGGAATTGATCCTTCATACAGGCAATATTTTAATCCTGAGAAATGGCGTATTATTATGTTTGATCAGCGAGGATGTGGTAAGAGTACTCCATTTGCTGATTTAAATCAAAATACTACATGGGATTTAGTGGAAGATATTGAAAAAATAAGAAAGCATCTTTGCGTTGAATCTTGGGTTGTGTTTGGTGGAAGCTGGGGAAGCACTTTATCTTTAGCTTACAGTCAATCGCACCCAACTGTTTGTAAGGCTTTAATTTTAAGAGGAATATTTTTATTAAGAAAAAAAGAGATTCGTTGGTTTTATCAAGAAGGTGCAAGCAAGATATTTCCTGATGCTTGGGAAAATTTTTTAAAGCCAATTCCAGTTGATAAGCAAGATAACCTTCTTAAAGCTTATTATGAGCTATTAACACATGAAGATTCCTCAAAAAGAATTGAAGCAGCAAAAGCATGGAGTGTTTGGGAAGGTAGTACAGTTAAGTTAATTCAGAATAAGGCATTAATGGAACATTCTTCTGATGCGCAGTTTGCAGAAGCTTTTTCAAGAATAGAATGCCATTATTTTACAAACAATGGATGGTTTGATACAGATAATTACTTAATTGAAAATGTAGATAAAATTAGACATATACCCGCAGTAATAGTTCATGGCAGATATGATGTTGTTTGTCCAGTAGAAAATGCTTGGGAACTTCATAAGGCTTGGCCTGAGTCAGACTTGCATATTATTCCAGATTCAGGACATGCAATGTCAGAAGAGGGTATAAAAAATAAGCTAATTGAGTATACAGATAAATTTTTGAAATTATAGATTAGAAAAACATAGTTGATAAAGCTATAATTGCTCCAAAAAGAAATGTAGTTGGATTAGCAATGTCACTCATAGCTACAATAGCCCCCAACAACGACAGTTCTACAGCTCTATCACTTCTATTCCCTGAATTACTTTTCTTAGATTGTTTTGTAGTTTTTGTTCCATCAAATTCATTGTCATTATCTGAAAACTGTTCAATATTGTCATCCATTTCAATACTTTTCTTAGCCTCTTCTTGAGACAACCTTAATAAGAATGATATATTTTTTCTTGTTGGATTTGTTATTTCAAAAGATTCAATCTCTTTCCTTAGTTTTAAAGCTATTTGTGTAGATTCTTCATTGTTTGCTATTTCAATCTTAGTAATAGCTTTATCAAGTTTTTGATTTGATACTTTAGTACTATCGGTTTTAGCATTATATATTGTAAGGTAAAACCATTCGGATGAGTACCATGCAGTCACATTTTCTAAATCAATTTTTTTTGTACTGCTTATATTAATTAAAGTACCATTTTGTCTAGAATCAATTTCAAGATTATTTATAGTAATTTCCTGTCCGAAGGTGAACGAGAAAAAAAATAATAATAGAATACTTATTGTTAGATTATTTTTCATCTAATGAATATATTATTTGTTTAGATTCATATGAAACAATTTATCTATGAAAAGTAAAGAAATTAGAAAATCATTTATCAAATTTTTTGAGGGAAAGAACCATCATAAAATTGATAGCGCTCCTGTATTACCTTATGGAGACAAATCCCTTTTATTCACCAACGCTGGAATGAATCAATTTAAACCAATTTTTTTAGATACCGAGAAGCCAAAACATTTACGAGTAGTTAATAGTCAAAAATGTATTAGAGTAAGTGGTAAACACAATGATCTAGAGGAAGTTGGTAGAGATGGATTTCACCATACATTTTTTGAAATGCTCGGTAATTGGTCTTTCGGAGATTATTATAAAAAAGAAGCTATTCAATGGTCATGGGAGCTCTTTACGGATGTTTGGAAGTTGGACAAAGATCGTCTTTGGGTTACAGTATTTGAAGATGATGATGAAGCCTACGAATTATGGGAAAAAGAAACAGACATCGATAAGAGTCGCATAATACGATCTGGAGCAAAAGATAATTTTTGGGAAATGGCTGAGACCGGTCCATGTGGTCCATGTTCTGAAATTCACTACTATGTAGGAGATAATCCAGATGCTCAAAAGGGTAAATATGTAAATAATTCTGATGAATATTGGGAGTTGTGGAACTTAGTGTTCATACAAAGTAATCGCTTAAAAGATGGAACATTCGAAGATTTGCCAAAAAAGCATGTAGATACTGGAGCTGGACTTGAAAGAATTTGTTCAGTGCTTCAAAATAAGAATTCAAATTATAAAACAGATTTATTTGAAAAAACTATATTTGATTTAGAGAAAATATCCGATACTAAATACGATGATCATGAAGTTTCATATCAAGTCATATGCGACCATATTAGAATGTTATCATTTGCAATAGCTGATGGAGTTTTACCCTCGAACGAAGGTAGAGGTTATGTTATAAGAAGAGTTCTTAGGAGAGGTTCACGATTTGCAATGAATTTGGACAGCAAAGAACCTATTTTATATAAATTAGTTCAGTCAGTAGTTTCAACCATGTCAGACACTTATCCTGAATTAAAAGATAAACAAAAACATATAGAACAGACTATTTTGAGTGAAGAAGAATCTTTCTTAACTACTCTAGAAAAAGGAATTCTTCAATTTGAAAAAATTATTAAGAATTCGCCATCTGACAATATCAATGGTTCGGATGCATTTAAGTTATATGATACTTATGGATTTCCTCTAGATTTGACGGAATTAATGGCATCTGAAAAAGGAAAGACTGTGGACAAAGAAGGTTTTGAAAGTGAAATGAAAAAACAGAAGGAGCTTGCAAAAAGGAATCAAAAATTTGTTATGGACAGCCAAGATATCAAATGGAAACTTGCTAATGATTTACCACATTCTCATTTCATTGGTTATACTGATTATAATAGTTCAAGCAAAATTATAAATTGGGCCAATATTGATGATAAGGTCTTTATCGTATTAGAAAACACTCCATTTTATGCCGAATCTGGAGGTCAGATTGGAGATATAGGATTTATTGAAAATAAAGATTTTTCTGCTAAAGTAGTAGATACACAAAAAAATGGAGATTTTATCATTCATATATGCAGTCTTGTGTCAGGAAATATTCTAGAAAATATGAATGTATCTTGTAAAATAGATTCAATCAGAAGGAAAGATATTAAAATTAATCATTCAGCAACTCACCTACTACATCAGGCGCTTAAAGATGTTTTAGGTAATCATATTAACCAAGCGGGGTCTTTAGTACACCCAGATTATTTACGACTCGACATTACTCATCCTTCTAAAATTGATACAAAAGATATTGCTGCAATAGAGTTACTTGTAAATAATAAAATTGCTGAAAATATTTCTGTGGAAACAGATATCAAAAGCTTAGAAGATGCAAAAAAAGAAGGTGCAACTGCTTTATTTGGAGAAAAGTATGGCGATACGGTAAGGATTGTAACTATGGATTCTTTTTCAAAAGAATTATGTGGTGGTACTCATGTTGACTCTACAATAGAAATTGATAAGTTTATTATAAAGAATGAGAAAGCTATTGCTTCAGGAGTAAGAAGAATACATGCTCTTACTGGAAAACATGTTGAAGATTATCTTCAGGATAGGATTAAGGCTAATGAGCTGCTAGAGCAAGCATCTAAAAAAAGAATACTTGATAAAGAAGATCAATCAAAGATGTTAGACGCCATTGATATTGAAAAAATGATTGACAATCAAAAGTATGCGAATAGTATTCCATTCATTAATGAAGAAATTATTTTAGGATCTAAGAATGACTTAAAAAAACTAAATGCAAAATTGAATACAGTATTTCATTCAGGTATTGCAGTTTTTTCAGTAATGATTAATGAGAAACCTGTAGTTTCTATTAGTGTATCAAAAGACTTAATTGAACAATCTGTTTCTGCATCTTCCTTGGCAAAACTTATTGGAAGCGAGTTGAATGGTGGGGGTGGCGGTAAAGATAGCTTTGCTACAGCAGGAGCATCAACAGATTTTTCTTTAAATGAAATTAGAAATAAAGTTCAAAGACTGATAACATCTGAAATGGAGAAATTATAATGCAATTTCAAAAAATTGATAGTTCATATATAGTACACGTAGAAAAGGGTGAAAAAGTGATGGAAAAACTTACACAATTTTGTATTGATCGAAACATTACATCCGGTCAGCTTTCTGGTATAGGAGCAGTTAAGAATGTTGATATTGGAGCTTATGACTTGGCTTCAAAAGATTACATTCATAAGACATATGATTCAATACTTGAGTTACTTTCATTTCAAGGTAACGTAGCAATCAAAGATAATGAACCATTTATACATGCTCATATTACCTTAGGTAATCATCATATGGAAGTGTCAGGCGGTCATCTCTTTGAGATGGAAGTGGCAGCGGTAGGAGAATTTATAATACATGATTTTAAAGATAAAACACACAGAGAGCTCGATAAAGACATTGGATTAGCTACATTGAGTCTTTGTAAAATTTAAAAGGAAATAATAATGACTAATTTAAAAGCACCAACACCTGTTGGACCATATTCAATGTTTAGATATTTAGGTAATGATTCTAGTTGGATTATGGCTGGATCAATTCCGATAGATCCTTTATCTGGAAAATTAAATAATGATACAGTTGAAGATGAAGTCAGTCAAGTATTTGATAATATTGAAGCTGTGCTAGCAGATAATGATAAAACTTTAGAAGATATAAGAAAATTTACTGTTTTTTTAATGGACTTAAGTTATACCCCGTTAGTAAATGCTGAAATTGAAAAAAGATTCAAAGGAGAATATCCAGCACGTTCTACAATTCAAGTAGCAGGGCTTCCAATGGGATCAAGAGTAGAAATTGAATGCTTAGGCTAATAAAGATATCCATTTTTTCTGTCATTATTTTTTCAAGTCTTTTTTCTCAACAAAAAGTTGATTTTCGTACAGAAGAAGAGCAGTTGAAAGATCCAAAGATTGCTTTGAAACGTTCACTAACTATACCAGGCGCTGGACAACTTTATAATGATCAAAAGGTTAAAGGATATGCTTTAATGGCTAGTGAAGTTTTAGCATTATGGAGTTTTAACGATAATAGAAAAAAATATAATAACTATGAAGATTCTGATTCGAATTCTAAAGAACATTACTTAAGAGAAAGAAATCGCTTTGCATGGATTGCAATTGGTTTGTACTTTTATGGAGTTCTGGATGCTGTAGTCGAGGCTCATCTGGATAATTTCGATGAAGTTGTAAAAGAAAGTGATCCCTTAAATAATAAAGGAAAAGATAATGAGTAACCCTAGAGAGCAATGGAGTTCAAAAGCAAGTTTCATTTTAGCTGCTGCTGGTTCAGCGGTAGGACTAGGTAATATCTGGAAATTTCCTTATATAGCTGGAGAAAATGGTGGAGCAGCATTCTTGTTCATTTATATGATTTGTATTGTAATGATAGGGCTGCCAATATTAAATATTGAAATTTTATTAGGAAGAGCAACGCAGAAAAATCCAGTCGGAGCATTTAAAGCGCTATCGGGAAAGCCATTTTGGACATATGTAGGTGCATTAGGAGTGCTAGCTAGCTTTACCATCCTTTCATTCTATAGTGTTGTAGGTGGATGGTCTATAGCATATACAGTAGAGGCGTTAAAGGGTTTTACATTTGAAACACCTCAAGTTGCAGGAGAATTTTTTGATCTTAAGAATAGTAATCCAATGTGGGTTGTTGGCTACCATACACTTTTTTTTCTAATGGTACTTGGAATTATTTTGTCTGGTGTTAGAGCTGGATTAGAAAAAGCGAGTAAGTATTTGATGCCAGCATTGTTTGCAATCTTAGCTATTTTAGTAGTTCAAGGCCTAATGTTATCTGGCGCAGATCGTGGAGTATCATTTCTGTTTGATCCAGATTGGTCAAAAATTAATGCACAAACTTTTTTATTGGCCCTAGGACATGCATTTTTCACTTTGAGTTTAGGGATGGGTGCAATGATGACCTATGGAAGTTACTTATCTGAAAAAGATGATATTGTAAATGCCTCGTATCTCGTAGCTTTTCTTGACACATTTATTGCTATAATGGCTGGTGTTGCAATATTTACCGTTGTTTTTTCATCAGGATACGATCCTACAGCAGGACCTGGACTTGTATTTCATGTTTTACCACCATTACTTTCCCAGCTAGCTGGTGGATACTTCTTTGCACTTTTATTCTTTGTATTGTTATCAATTGCGGCAGTTACTTCTGCGATTTCAATTTTAGAAGTCAGCGTCGCTTATTTAACAGATGAATTAAAATATTCTAGAAAAAAAGCCACTTTAACCATGGGTGCATTAGTGTACTTTGCTGCGATTCCATGCGCTCTTTCATTCAACGTTCTTTCCGATTTTACATTATTTGGAACAGGATTCACTTTCTTTGATATGGCAGATTACTTGGCATCAAATGTGTTGCTTCCATTAGGTGGATTTTTCCTAGCAATTTTTGCAGGATATGTATGGAAAGTTGATGAGGTTGTCAGGAACTTGCTAATAGGAGAATCACAATCTACATACTTTGGAAACTCTATTTTAAAATCAAAATCTTTTGTAGCGATATTTAGTTTTTTAGTTCGATACATAAGTCCAATATCAATTTTTCTTGTGTTTTTATATCAATTTGGATGGATTTAAGCTGAATGCTAAAGAGACTTTTTCCATCTAAATCTACTCGATATAAGCACATTCAGAATTTAGTTAAAAGAATTAATACGGATATAATTGATCGATTAGAAATATTTTTTCCAATGTGGATTATGCTTGCTTTCCAACACTATTTGATCAAATCCTATGATATAGCAGTATTTAGTGGGCTGAAAATTGATTATGATAGGTATTATATATTTTCAATGATCATTGAAGACTGGGCTGGTATAGTAAATATTTTATTCCATTCACTGTTATTTTTATGGCTTATGAAAAGGTATGAGTCTTTTGGACCTTTTCGAAGTGTAAAAATAGATTGTCAAACCAACTTCTTATTATTTTTAGCAATTTATTCCTTTATAGATATACTAATTTTTGGAAAAATGATGATGGGTTTGTTTTTAATGTTTCTTGTACTATATATAATATACCGATCAGATAACATGCGCAGTAAGATTTCTACTATAATTTTAACTATGATTGTACTACTATTTTCTATATATCAAGATGAACCAATTTTGTCTACTAGTGCAATGTTATATTTGCCATTTTTGTTCGCTACATTAGCATTAAAATCCAAAGAATATCTTTATTATGCTCAAAAATATTTGTTATTCATCGTTTTTATATTTCTATCAACAAAAGAGCTATGGTTTGGGTTTGTCGGATTAGGGTACTTTATATTCTTCTATTCTTATTACTATTTCTCGACGAATGAGAAGTATAATTGGCTAAAATTTGATAGCCATTAATAATCTGCTGGATTTTCTTATCTTTTTCATTAAATTGTTCAATGTTGACCTTAATAAAAACTTTTTATCTTAAGAAGTTTATCACAATAATCATTCCAACCCTTACGCTCGGAGCTTTTTATGTCTAAAAATACTATTGAAAAAACATTAACATTTGATGACGTCCTTTTGGTTCCTCAAAAATCAGCTGTGCTACCTAAAGAAGTTGATTGTTCTACGCATCTTACAAGAAATATAAAACTAAATATACCTGTGATGAGCGCAGCAATGGATACTGTGACAGAATCTGATATGGCAATTGCTTTAGCAAGACAAGGAGGGATTGGCGTAATTCATAAAAACTTGAGCATAGAAGAGCAAGCTTTAATGGTTGATAAGGTAAAGAGATATGAAAGTGGAATGATTAAGAATCCTATCACTCTTGATCAGGGTAAGTCTATTGGCGATGCTAAGCAATTAATGGAACAGTACTCAATTGGAGGATTACCAGTATTAGCAGAAGGAAAATTAGTTGGTATTATTACAAAAAGAGATATCAGATTTGAATCAGACCTAAGTGTTCTAGTAAAAGACAGAATGACAGCAAAAAATTTAGTAACTGTTCAAATGGATACTAGTAATGATGAAGCAAAAAAAATATTACAGAAACATAGGATAGAAAGACTCTTAGTTGTTGATGGTGATGATAATTTAGCGGGATTAATTACAGTAAAAGATTTAACTAAAAAAGAAGAATTTCCCAATTCTTCAAAAGATAAAAATGGAAGACTGAGAGTGGCAGCTGCGGTAAGTGTTAGAGATGATTGGTCCGATAGAATTAAGGCACTTTCTGATGTTGGTGTTGATGCAATTGTAGTAGATACTGCTCACGGTCATTCTGAGTATGTATTAGACTTAGTAAAAAAGGTTAAAAAAGCATTTCCTAAGCTTGACTTGATAGCTGGTAATGTTGCTACAGCAGAAGCGACTGAAGATTTAATTAAAGCAGGAGTTGATTGTGTTAAGGTTGGTATAGGAGCAGGATCTAGTTGTACAACAAGAATTGTTGCTGGAGTAGGAGTACCTCAACTTTCAGCTATTATTGATTGTGCTAAGGTTGGTTTGAAGTATAATATACCAATTATAGCTGATGGTGGAATACGCTATAGCGGTGATATTGCAAAGTCATTAGCTGCTGGAGCGAGCGTTGTTATGCTGGGAGGTATGTTAGCTGGTATGGATGAAAGTCCAGGAGAAACTATTGTTTATGAAGGAAGAAGATATAAGTCATACCGAGGTATGGGTTCCTTAGCTGCTATGAAAGAAGGTGGAGGTGAAAGATATTTTCAACAAGAAAAGGATGAACTAAAATTGGTACCTGAAGGTATTGAGGGGATGGTTCCATTTAGAGGTCCTGTAAATAATACTGTTTTTCAGTTAATTGGTGGATTGAAATCATCTATGGGATACTGTGGAGCTAAAAATCTTTCTTTATTCCAAAAAAATAAAAAATTTATTGAGATATCAGCAGCAGCTGGAAGAGAAAGTCATCCTCATGAAGTTAGCATTGTGAAAGAGGCGCCTAACTATCAAGGTCACGACAAATAATTGTCAATAAATAAAAAAATCATAATTATTGAGATTTAATCTCAACAATCAATAAAAGTATACTTAAATTACGTCATTAATAACTAGGGGAGACTTACAATATCATGAAAAAAATAGGTTTATTTTGGGGAAGTACAACTGGAAATCAGGAAGAAGCTTCCGAATTGCTCCAAGGTCACATGGAAGAAGCGGGATACGAAGTAGATTCATACGATATTAGATCAACTGATTTATCTAAAATGCTTGAATATTCAAATCTTATTATTGGTTGCCCAACATGGAATGTAGGTGAGTTACAAGAAGACTGGGAAGAGGTATTTTTAGAGTATCGTAAAATGGACTTCAGTAATATTACAGGAGCATTTTTTGGTGCTGGAGATCAGATTTCATATAGTTTTAATTACTTAGATGCTGTTGGTTTGCTAGCAAAGCCTTTCATAGAAAATGGTGGTAAGCTAATAGGTAAATGGTCTACTGACGGGTATGAATTTGATGAATCTGAAGCACTTCAAGGAGATGAGTTTTTAGGTTTGGGAGTTGATAATGATAATGAAGAAGAATTAACAGAAGAACGAATAGCTAATTGGGCTCAACTTATTAAAGATAAGTTTCAATAAGTATTGGAGCTTGTAAATATTAGAAGAAATAAATATTTATGCACTTAAAGAATTGAAGTAATTAGTCAATCTTGATTTTTGTCTAGCAGCATTATTTTTATGAATTAAATTTTTGCTTGCCATCTTATCGATAAAGGAAATCGCACTAGTATAAGGCTCTGTTGCTTTTTTAGCGTCGTCCTGAGACATGACATTTTTAATCAATGTTCTCATCTTAGATTTGTTCTGAGCATTAATTGCTCTGCGTTTCAAATCTTGTCGATCTCGTTTAATCTGTTGTTTATGTCTATCCATAAATTGCGATTGCAACTTATCTCATTACAAATGCGATGTCAATAAATTTCTAGTTTTGATTATTGTTTTAAAATTATAGCAATTAAATTAGAATATGAGTTTAAAAAATCTAAACAAGATTCTAGAAAATGCTAAAGCGAATGATTTTATAGCAATTTCTGAATTGATGACAGGTATTGAAACAGGATTATTGTCAAGAAAAGAAGTCTCAAGTCATATTTTTAAACATTCTTTCAATTCAATTAAGATTGGTATTACTGGGCCACCCGGAGCCGGTAAGAGCTCATTAATGAATCAGCTTATTCCTAAAATTAGAGAAAAAAACTTATCTGTTGGTATTATTGCAATTGATCCTTCTAGTCCAATTACGGGAGGATCTTTTTTAGGAGATAGGGTACGTATCAATAATGCCATAAATGATAATGAAGTATTTGTAAGAAGTATGGGTTCTAGAGCTGAGCTTGGGGGTGTTACAGATTTAGCAGAAGATTTTAGCGATATTCTCGCGTTTAGCGGTAAAGATATAATATTTATTGAAACAGTAGGTGTGGGACAATCTGAATATAGTGTATCTGAAATTACAGATTTAACTACATTAGTATTTGTTCCTGAATCTGGGGATGAAATCCAATTATTGAAAGCTGGAATACTTGAGTTAGCAGACTTATTTGTAGTCAACAAATCAGATAGAAAGGATGCTAATCTATTAGTTCGATCAATTAATAATATTATTTCTGCAACTAAGAAAAATATTAAAAAAATACCTATTTTTAGAACTAGCTGTAAATCTGGTGATGGAATTGAAGATTTTGCAACAGCAATTATAGACTATCACGGCTCTATGAAAGAAAATGATCAAATCAAGAGTCGTCAATTATCACGTTTTTCTCGAAGAATGAAAAACATTATAGAAAAAGATATCATAAAAGAATTTTGGTCTAAAGATCGATTAGAGTTTGTTGAAAAATTAAGCAAGGAAGAGATCAAGATGAAATCTCCTTATGAAATTGTTGATAAAGTAAAGAAATTAAAATGAGTAAAAATGATATGTCAATAGTAGATCATCTTGAAGAGCTTAGATGGAGGATATTAAAATCGCTTGGTTCAATATTTTTGATGTCTATTATTACATTCAACTTCGCAAACTACCTAGTTGACTTATTGATTGAGCCGGCTAATCAGATTAGCGGAGAAATGAACTTACAAGTTTTGACTATCCAAGGAATGTTTTTGCTAAAATGGAATTTAGCAATTATAGGAGGTATTATATTTTCAATACCTGTTATTACAATTCAAATTTGGAAATTTCTATCTCCTGGACTATATGATAAAGAAAGGAAAATACTACTCCCTTTAATTTTAACTGCATTTGTATGCTTTATGTTGGGTGGAATGTTTGCCTATAAGGTGATATTGCCATTTTCCTTAGATTTTTTTGCATCAATGATTACTGGAGGAATTGAAAATAATTTTTCTATTAATTATTATTTCAATTTTGTTTTGGCATTAATTATTGGCTCAGGAATTATATTTGAACTACCAGTTGCTTCCTTTTTATTTTCATCCATAGGTTTAATAAATCCTACATTTTTAAGACAATATAGAAGAGAAGCAATAATGGGTACGGTGGTGTTATCAGCAATAATTACGCCTCCAGATCCAATTAGTTTAATTATTATGTCAATACCGATGATTATCCTATATGAAATCAGTATTTTTGTTTCATGGTTTGCAAATAAACTGTTCAATCAAGATTCATAATGAAAAAGATTCTTATTATAAGAATGAGCTCCATAGGAGATATTGTTTTATCAACGTCATTCTTGCAATCAGTTAAAACAAAATTTCCAGATTCACAAATTGATTTTCTGATTAAGTCAGAATTTGCTGATATTATGCGTCATCACCCTTTAATCGATGATTTGATTACTTTTAAGAAAAAAACAGGTTTTAAGGGTCTAATAGAGCTCGGAAAGGCGCTTAGGAGCAATGATTATGATATGGTTTATGACATCCATAGCGTATTTAGAACAAGAGTACTATCTTTTTTTCTAAGAAAGAGATTTTTTAAGCAAATTAAAAAACCACGATTAAGAAGATTCCTTCTTTTTTATGGTTATCAGAATTTTTTCGAAAAGAGTTTTAGTCATATTAAGATGTATCATTCATTATTAGAAAAAACAGATTCATTTCCAGAAACAGAATTGCATGTATCGAATAAGGAAATTCAAGAAACAAAAATTTTTTTGCTAAATAACAATATTAGTAAAAATTATATTACGATAGTACCTGGAGCTGCGTGGAGTCAAAAGCAATGGTCTATTGAAAATTATAATAATCTAATAACAAGATTAATAGATTCATTTGATGCAACAATTTTAATCTTAGGTGCAACAAATGATATTATATGCGATCAAATTATCCAGCATAATAGGATTATAAATCTTAAAGATAAAACTAGTCTAAGAATGGCAATGGGAATCTTAAAGTCTTCACAACATACAATTGGTAGCGATACCGGATTGCTTCATATTTCTGAGGCGTTAGGTACTCCAGTGACTATGATTCTTGGTCCTACATCTCTTGAAACTGGAGCAAGAATTGTGTTGCCCGAATCTAAGATTATTGAAAACAAAAGTTTATGGAGTAAACCCTTTGTACTTAATACTATTTGTTCGACTAAACTGCAGCGCAAACCTATCTACTAATAATCGGATATCGTTCTTTCTTTGTCGTAACGGGGGTAAATTAATGGTAACCGTTTTAAGTCTATAATAAAGATCTTGTCGAAACTTTCCCTCTTTTACTAGCCTTGCTAAATCTTTATTGGTAGCAGCTATAACCCTAGTATCTGTTTTTTTTGCAGAAGAATCACCTACTCTCATATACTCTCCCGCTTCGAGTACTCTCAAAACTTTGACCTGAGTTTCTAAGGGCATATCTCCAATTTCATCAAGAAATATTGTTCCCCTATCTGCAGTCTCAAAATAACCTTTCCTAGATTCGCTAGCATCTGTATAAGCACCTTTTTTATGACCAAATAATTCGCTTTCAATAATTCCTTCTGGAATAGCTCCGCAATTAACAATAACTAACTCTTTAGATGCTCTCTTACTGCCTAAATGTATTGCCTTACTTATAAGCTCCTTTCCTGTACCAGATTCTCCATTAATTAAAACAGATATATCTACATCTGCAACTTGACTAACCATATCTAAAACATGATTAATTTCATCGCTTTCACCAATGATACCTGACTTTTGTTTAATTAATTCAATATTCATAATTAACCTCTTAGCTACTTATTCTAATTTCTTTATCTAATTTTTTAATTTCATCTCTTAAGCTTGCTGCTTTTTCAAACTCTAAGTTGTCAGCTGCTTCTAACATCTCTTGTCTGAGCATTTCTAAAACAATTTTTTTATCTTCATTCAAGAATCGATCAGTTTTTATATCTCTCTTAATTTCAATGTCATTGCTTTTAAATGATTCTGCTACACTTGTAGTATCCATTATTTCATCAATTGATTTTTTAATAGATTTTGGAACAATATTATTTCTTTTATTGAAGGCAAGCTGTATGTCTCTCCTTCTATCAGTTTCATCAAGTAAATACTGCATTGAATCTGTAACTCTATCTCCATATAAAATAACCTTACCATCTATATGTCTTGCCGCCCTACCTGAAGTTTGAACAAGCGAGCTCTTTGACCTTAGAAACCCTTCTTTATCTGCATCAAGTATTGCTACCAAAGAAACTTCTGGAAGATCAAGACCTTCTCTCAATAGATTTATTCCAACTAATACATCAAAATCTCCTAGACGTAAATCTCTAAGTATTTTTACTCTTTCAATTGTCTTAACCTCTGAATGCAAATATCTAACTTTTATACCTACAGTACTTAGGTATTCAGATAAATCTTCTGACATTTTTTTTGTTAAAGTAGTCACCAAGCATCTTTCTTTTTTGACTACACGAGTCTTTATTTCACTTATCAGATCATCTATCTGACCAGCGGAAGGCTTTACAATAATCTCAGGGTCCACTAAACCTGTAGGACGATTAATTAGCTCTGTTATAGCGCCCGAAGATAGTTCAAGTTCTTTATCTGCTGGGGTTGCAGAAGCATAGATTATCTGATTTTGAATTGATTCAAATTCTTCGGATCTCAATGGTCTATTATCAAATGCTGCTGGAAGTCTAAACCCATGCTCAATCAAATTTTCTTTCCTTTTTCTATCGCCATTGTACATACCCTTTATTTGTGGAAGTGTGACATGAGACTCATCAATTACAGTTAAAAAATCTTTTGGAAAGAAGTCTATTAGAGTTGAAGGCCTTTCACCTTCTTTTCTTCCATCAAAATATCTAGAATAATTTTCAATACCAGAACAATATCCTATTTCATCAATCATTTCTATATCAAAATTTGTACGTTGAGTAATTCTTTGCTCTTCTAAAAACTTTTCGTTTTTATTGAAAAATTTTATTCTATCTTTTAAATCCTTTTTAATCTCTTTAATTACACTTTTATTTTTTGACTTATCGGATACAAAATGTCTTGCGGGAAAGAGATGTGACTCATCTACTTCTGCCGTCTCTTCGCCCGTTAATGGATCAAAAGTAACTATAGATTGAATAGTGTCCGAAAAAATATCAACTCGAATAGCTGTTTCTTCGTATGCTGGAAATATTTCAAAAATATCTCCCATAACTCTAAAGTTACATCTTTCTAAAACTTGATCATTTCTTTTGTAATAAATATCAATCAAGGCTTCAGTAAGGCTTCTTCTACTTATAGAATCATTTTTTTTAAGATGAACCACTTGATTTTTCCACTCCTTTGGAGATCCTAAACCATATATGCATGATACTGAACTGACAACAATAACGTCATTTCTCTGCAATAATGAACTAGTTGCTTTCAATCTCAATCGATCAATTTCGTCATTCATTGAAAAATCTTTCTCTATAAATGTATCAGTAATTGGCATATAAGACTCAGGTTGATAGTAATCATAGTAGCTAATAAAATATTCAACCGCATTATTTGGAAACAGACTTTTGAACTCTCCATACAATTGTGCTGCTAAGGTTTTATTATGAGAAATAATCAATGTAGGTTTTTGAATCTGTTCAATAACTTTTCCTATAGTGTAGGTTTTACCAGAACCTGTAACACCTAACAAGGTTTGATGGTTTAATTTATTTTTTATACCATCGACAAGCTCATTGATTGCCTCTGGCTGATCACCGGATGGTTGGAAATTTGATACTAATTTAAAGTCTGCCATATTGTCCAATAAATATAATATTTATTAAGTAAAATAACAATTTATAAAGTATGACAATAAGTTTTATTTTTTATAGTCTAAGTTAAGGAAAAAACGTATATAATCTAGCAAGCTAATAAAAAGTAGAACTGCTGAAATAAGAATTAAATATTCAGTTAAATAAAAGAAATTTGTTAGATCTAAAGCATAAATTGATAAAACAGCGCCAAGAAAACATACACCTGTTTTTCCTATTATATTAGAACCATATATTTTTTCTATCTTTGGTAAATAAACGAGAGAAAATATTAGTATAGTCATTTGCCTAGCAAAGTAAAAAATGCAAAACCAATCGGCGATATCTCCCCTTCTATTTAATAGAATTATGAATGCAAATAAAGTTATTCCATCTGCAATAGGGTCTAAGGTCTTTCCTAGTTCTGAGTGTTGATTTAATTTTCTTGCAGCAACACCATCTAAGAAATCAGATAGAAGAGAAACAAATAATATGATATAGAAATACATTTTCATATCAAGATTAAAAGTGATAATCATTGGAGCAATTAATAGAAATCTTAAATAAGTAATTAAATTTGGCACAAGAAATATATCGCTGTATTTAAATAGCTTACTCATTCTACTATCCTTGATAAAAGTTTATCTGTTGATCCTAAGTTATTTTTTATCACTCTCCTAGAAGACTTGCTTGCAGAATCATATGTATTTATGTGGTTAAGCTTAGCAAAAGACTCCATTAATTGTTTAGGTGATTTAACAATATATGCTGAAGAAGCTTTCAATAACTCTTCTGCTTCAAAAAAATTACCGTTTGAGTAATTTGGTCCAAATATAACTGGGTTAGAAGCAACCGCTGGCTCCATAATATTGTGTATGCCATTTTTTGAAAATCCTCCACCTATGTATGCTATATATGCTTGCCAATATAATTTATATAAAATTCCTACAGTATTTACAATGACTACCCTTTCTTTCAATTTAGATAGATCGATATAATCTTCTATAACGATAGAAGATAAGTTTTTCCTGCTTGCTTGTTTTTGATAATAGTTAATTGATTTATCAGATAATTCGTGTGGAACAAGAATAATTTTTGCTCCATTATCGTATTGCAATAGATCAAAAATTGTTGGAAAAAGCACTGAATCATCTTCGGGCCATAAACTAGCAAAAAGAAATAGTTTATTCTTCAACCTATAATCCATATCAAATTTGATACCTATGCTTGATTCTTTATCAAAGGCTATGTCAAAACGAGGATTTCCCAATGCCTCAATTGTCTTGTTTGGGACAATTAATTTCATATTACCTAAATCAGTTTTGTTAACAGTAAATATTTGGTCAACAAGATTGTAAATACACTTATAAATGCTTTTTCCTGTTCGAGTCAACTTGAAACTGTTACTATGAATTCTTGCCGAAATTAAAATCGTTTTGATGTTTAAAAAACGTGCGACAACAAGAATGTTTGGCCAAATATCATATGAAGCAAGTATCAATTTCTTAGGCTTAATTATTTTAAAAGCTCTGAAAGCTGACCACAGAAAGTCAAATGGGATATATATCTTACAGTCAATATTCTTATTATCAACATTAGTATAACCAGATGGTGAAAAAAATGATACAACAATTCCAGCATTATCATTACTGCTTTTTATTTTTGAAATAATTGATTCTATCTGTTGAAATTCTCCAAAAGATGAGACATGAAACCAGTATATTTCAGAAAAGGAATTTGTCTCTTTGAACTCTCTCAGTTTGTTTAAAGAGTAAAATCTACCAAGAAAACCTGATCTAATTTTTAAATTAAAAGGCAGTAATAATAAAGTAGTTATGAAAAATACTGGATAAAGAATAATGTTATAAATAATTAACAATAATGAATTCATAAGGCAATTGATTTGTTAACATGTTCAAAAACTTTATTACTATCAATTTCTGACATACAATATTGTTCTTTTCGATAACATGGCCTACTTCCATTTTGAGAACAAGGTCTACACCATAAACTTTTGTTTTCAATAATCTTAGATTCGGGCAACACAATTCTTGCTCCAGTTTCAAGAGATGTAGGACCAAGAATCATAGTCACTGGAG
>AQSA01000030.1 GCA_000402815.1 Candidatus Neomarinimicrobium atlanticum
AGAAATTTATAATAAAGTTACTACAGCTATTGATGAAAAATAACTTGCTTAGCAAGGCAGAGAATTTTCTTTGTTATATATGTTTTGCTATAATCGTTTCTTTTCCTGTTTTTCAAATTCTATCTAGATTTATTGATATATTCTCAATTCCTGCATCTCAAGAAATTGTTCAGCATATGACATTATGGATTGCTTTTATAGGTGCAGTGTTAGCTGCTAGGTATAATAGATTATTAGCAATTGTTAGAGAGCCAATATTCAATCAATCTTCTGAATTTAGAATCAGTCATTTTTTAGTTCATATGTGCTCAGTCGGAGTAGTTTTCGTACTTGCCATTTCTTATTTAAAAATGATACAGATTGGCATTGAATACCCTGAATTTATTGCTCCTTATATAACGGTGTGGTTTGCCCAAAGTATTATTCCTGTGGGGTTATTATTAATATGGTATCATATGATAATGACTAGTAGCAATAAGTTAAATTATCGCCTCATATTAATATTAGGTTCTTTTTTAATGACTGCAATCCTTTATTATTGGCAGTTTCCATTCTCTAATGAAAGTCTATTATTTGTCAAGGTTGTAAGTGTTATTGCTTTGGTAGCATTTGGACTACCTATTTTTATTGTTTTAGCTACTCTTTCAATACTTTTCTTTTTATCAGATCCTACCGATTGGGCTACAAATTTTGACCTAATGTCCACTATTAGTGATAGCGCGTATCGTATTGTAGTTTCTCCTACTCTTGCAGCTATTCCTATATTTACATTAGCTGGATACATACTTGCTGAAAGCAATATTTCTAAACGATTACTAAATTTTTTTAAGGCATCATTAGGGTGGCTTCCAGGTTCAACTGTTTTAATTGTGGTTTTGTTATGTGCATTTTTTACAGCACTTACAGGGGGGTCTGGAGTGACAATTTTAGCTTTAGGAGCTATTTTATATCCTATTTTAATCGAAGACGGTTATTCAGAAATTTTTTCTTTAGGCTTAATTACAACCGCAGGATCTCTTGGATTGTTGTTTCCACCAAGCTTGCCTGCAATAATCTATTCTGTTACAGCAGGAATTAATCCGATTGAGTTATTTAAAAGCGGACTTATTCCAGGACTTTTTTTATTGTTCATTATTGTATGTTATGGTATATATCATAAACCAAAGAATCAGACTAGAGTTAAATTTAATATCCAAGATCTAAAAAAGTCTTTTTTTGATGCAAAATGGGAAATAGCTATACCAATATTAATTATTTATGGCTTATTTAGCGGTCTAGCTACTCTAGTAGAGTGCGCAGCTTTATTAGTTTGGTATGTTGTATTTGTAGAGGTTTATATATATAAAGATATAAAATTTAAGGATATCCCTAAAATTGTCATTGATTGCGCAACTTTAGTAGGAGGGGTATTAATTATACTTGGTTTTGCAATGGGATTTACTGGATATCTAGTTGATGCTCAAGTCCCTTTAAAACTTAAGGGATCATCAGAAATACTATATAAAGTGACTAAGCTACAAATTATTAATCCAGAAATTATAAAAAACAATCTTACTACAGAGTCTTTAGTTGTACTTGATAGAAGTTGATTTAAAATCATAAGTTTTAATTCTCCACTAAGGATTTAGAAGAATTAATATAATATTCAACGATATCCCCTGCAATTGGAGAAGCTATAGCCCCTCCTCCTCCTCCATTTTCTACCATCACAACAATTGAATATGTAGTATCTTGAAAATCAAAAAAACCAATAAACCATGCATGAGGCTCTCCGTGCGGATTCTCAGCAGTGCTAGTTTTTCCTAGTAGCTTAATATCTGAGCTATCTAATTGAGCTCTCCATCCACTTCCTTGGTCTGCGTTCACAACATCATACATCCCATCCCATATATGATCCCATATTTTTTCTGGATATTCAATTTTGTCATAATAGGATATTTCTTTGGAAAGATTTAATCTTAATTGTGGTGTTTCTCCTCTTGAAGCAATATGATTGATAAATCTTAGTGCTTGAATGGGCGTAATCAGAATATCTCCTTGACCCAATGTTAGGTTTAATAGTACGCCTCTTTCAGACCAACCCCATCTTCCATAATTTTTTATATAGAAGTCTTTATCTGGAATTAATCCATCTTTCTCGTTTGGCAAATCGATATTTGTTGGCTCATTGAAACCAAATTTTTTAGCAGTATCTGTCCAATCTTTCAAGCTAATCAATTGGACTGTCTCATAAAAATAAATATTGCAAGATTGTGCAATAGCTTTATTCAAATTAACAAGGCCATGTCCATTTTCATTCCAACATCGGAATTCATTTGTACTGCCAGGCGGTATATAAACACCAGTACACATTAAACTATCAGATGGATCTACTAAGCTATTTGCAATCAAATCAATAACTGTGATCAATTTTAGCTTTGATCCAGCAGGATAAAGACCTGCAATAGATCTATTTAATAATGGATTGTCTTTATTCGTCAATAAGTCATTCCACTCATTTTGAGAAGTTGTTCCTCTATAAACGCTCAAGTCATAAGAAGGACTGCTAACCATACTTAGTACTTCTCCTGTATCAACATTAGAAACTAGCACAGATCCCTTCTTTCCCTGAAGAATACTTCTTGAGAATCTCTGTAAGTTAGCATCAATTGTTAAAGAAAGATCTTTTCCTGGAAATGCAGGAATATTACTATCACTTAGTCTGAAAATCTCGCGACCATATGTGTCAACCTCTATATAATCTACGCCCTTAGAGAATCGTAATTCTTTTTCATATTCCTTTTCAATTCCTTGCCATCCAATTAATTCTCCTGCTCTATAAAGAAGGCTTTTATCAAGCTTGGGAATTGTGTCTCTATCAACTTCCCTCAAATAACCAAGAAAATGAGCGTCATTTAGTATTGGGGAGTATATTCTTTCATCAGATCGATCATATTGAACCCCAGGAAACTCTAATCTCATTTCTTCAATTTGAGAAATCTGTTGGAATGTTAAATTTTTTGCAATGGTAGTTGGAAGAAATCGTCCTCTATAATACTTTTTATACCTTCTATTCAACTCTTCTATATCAATATTGATAATTGATGAGAGTTTTTCAAACTCTCTATCTNTATCTTTAAGCTCATGGGGTATCACTGTTAATATATAAGTTGGATAATTATTAACAAGTATCTCTCCATGACGATCTAAAATTAAACCTCTTGGAGCATAGGTTGTAAGCGCTTTAACACTGTTGACCTGAGATTTAGAAATGTGTCTTTCGTAATCAATTACTTGTAAATAAAAATATCTTCCCAAAAGAGAAAAAAGGGAAAAGCATAGTATAAAAAGCAAAGCTCTATAATGAAATATATCTGCCTTATTTTCTATTTTAAGCATCTTGTAATACCGATTGTTTTACTCCAAAAATTCTAGTAATAAGAAGCCCTACAAAAGAAGTATATATTGANACAAAAAACCAATTTTTTATGAANAGAAATATATCGNTAAAAAAGAAAAAATCGTATCTAAAAAATGAATATAGAGCAGTACCTAATAACACCAAAATAAACCAGTATAAATCAAAATTTCTATATGCAAAATTAAAACTTACCTGTGAAGCAAAATAAGCACATACTGAAAATATAAGACTTGATAAGCCTAAATAGAACCCATTGAATAATACTAAATCTGAAAAAAATCCAATAAAGAATCCGATAATTGTTGCACGAGACGTGCTTTCCATTGGTATTGAAGACAAAATAACAAATAGCANCATAATATTTGGCTGAAATCCATTAACTGTCAATAGCTCAGCAAAAATTAACTGCAATACAATTGCAATGAAAAGATATCTGCTAAAGTTGAAATTCATACTCTACTTATCTCCTTTAACAATAAATAATTGATTTAAGGTAGTTAAATCAGCAAAGAGCTTCATTCGAATAATCTTATTTGAACTACTAGACTTCTTATACACACTAATCACTTCACCGACAGGTAAATTAGGTGGAAAATAGATACTGAGATTAGAAGTTAAAACAACATCGCCAATTTGAACATCTGACGTTGTTTGAATCTCTGCAACCTCACATATATCACTTTTAACCCAGCGCATGATACCCTCTGTTTCAGAGGGAATTATTTTTACGCTTANCCTAAAGTCTACATCGCTTACGAGCTGTACACCTGAATGCTCGTTTGATACAAAAACTACTTTACCTACAACACCTCTCGAAGACAATACTGGGCTATTATTTTTTATTCCATCAACCAAGCCTCGATCTAGCAATACAGAAGACATATTAGAATTAACACCCTTAGATAAGATATCAGCCCCAACAAAATCTAGCTCATTTCGTTTTCTAAATTTCAAAAGATCTCTCAATCTTTTATTTTCAACTTTATTGGATGCTAAAATCTGATTTTCAAGATTTAATTTTAAATTTTCACGAGATAAAACTTCTAGTTTCTTTGTTAAAAATAATTGATCATCTAACCAGTCAAAAGGTTTATATAGAAAAGAAAATGTATCTAATGTAGAAGAACGAAACTTTTGAATTTTTTGNTTATTATTACTGAAGATTAATGAAAATGAGGCTAGAATACAGATAAATAAAACTGAAGTATCTATATTCTTTTTTAAAAATAAGTCTGTCTTAGCCATTCTTAAAGAAGAACATGCTTAAATTTTTCTAAATCTTCTATTACTGCTCCACAGCCCTTAACAATTGCCAAGTGTGGTTCGTCGGCTACATTCACAGGTACTCCTGTTTTTTCACGCAATACTTGGTCTAAACCTCTTAACTGGGAGCCTCCCCCAGCAAGAACAATACCTCTATCAATGATATCAGATGATAATTCAGCGGGTGTTGCTTCTAATGCATCTTTAATTACGTCTAAAATTCTTTTTACAGGATCTTTCAAAGCTTGTCTAATTTCGTCAGATCTAATATCAATAGTCTTAGGTATACCTGATACCAAATCTCTACCCTTTACTAAAATGTTCTTAGATCGCGATCTCATAGCTGAACCAACTGTAATTTTAATCTGCTCAGCTGTTTGTGCTCCAATTTCTAGTTTATGTTCGTTTCTAAACCAATGCTGTATGGCGTCATCCATTTCATCTCCAGCAACCCTAATTGCCTTCTTTGTTACCACCCCGTTTAATGATATTACAGCTACTTCAGTGGTTCCTCCACCAATATCTACAATAATATTTCCGACAGGCTTACTGATATCTAATCCGATACCAATCGCCGCCGCAACAGGCTCATCTACAAGAAATACTTCTCTAGCTGCTTGCTTTTCTCCAGAATCTTTTACAGCTCTGCGCTCTACTTCGGTTACGCCAGATGGAACACAAATAACCATTCTTGGCCTAGTTAAACGATTTAAATTCACTTTTCTAATAAAACCTTGTAGCATCTCATCTACTGCAGTGTAGTCAGCAATTACTCCATCTCTTAACGGACGAATAGTTTCAATGCCTTCATGAGTCTTACCCAACATTTGTTTAGCATCTTCACCGACAGCAATAACAGCTCCAGTTTTTGTAGATCTTGCAATAATAGATGGCTCATTAATGATTATTCCTTTTCCGGCTAACCATATTAATGTATTAGCTGTTCCAAGGTCAATTGCAATGTCTCCACTAACCCAATTGAAGCTATCACTAAATCCATTTTTAATTTTATTTAAGAAATTCATAGTCTATAAGTTATAAAATTTTATTCTCATTCCTTAGTTTTTTTTATTTAGTAAGACCTTCTTTGCTTAAGAGATCTGCTTCTGTATTTTTTTCTCTCATAACATGAGACACAGTCCAATTTTCTAAGATTGAGCATAAATCTATAGNTCTAGCATGCAATTTAATCATTCTTTCATTCTTAACTTTATAATCTCCATTAACCTGTCTTACAATTAATTCACTGTCACAAAAAATATTTACATCTAGTATTTTTTTCTCTATACACAGCTCAATACCTCTTATCAAAGCTAAATATTCTGCTTCATTGTTTGTACAGTCCCCTANATTTTCAGCAAAAGAAAATATTGTTTCCTCTCCACTCTTAAGCAATCCCCCGATACCTGCATTTTTTTTATCAAGCTGAGATGCGCCATCTGTAAATAATGAATAAGTGGATTCATTATTATTCCATAGATTTTTTGTGCTACNCCCCAACTCAAACATATTATCTATTAAATCGATCTCGTCATTTGATAACTTGTCTCTAAATCTTTCTAAAATTTTGATTAATTTTTTTTCGTTTTTCATAAAATTTAATATAGCAAAGGCGTTCTAAGCCTATAATCTCCGAACCCATATTCATCAATAAAAGTAAATTCTTCATTAATTTGAAAGTAATACCATGTTTCATAATTGTAACTACCCTGCATATTCATCGATCGAACCATATCATCTGGCTTACCAAATAAAATATAAACCATTCCCATATCTGACTTCCAGCCTCCAGAAGTTCCTCTAGAAAAGTTTTCTTCTGCAAAACCAACTCTAGTATAATACTCTTCCATAAGTTCATTAATTTTTGTTTGAACTACAGGGTCTCTTTTGGCCCAAACTTTTCTAAAGAATTTTTCTTTTTCTGATTGCTTAAGATTTTTCAACTCTTTCTTTTCTTCGGATGTCAAGATATAACTCATCTGAAGTAATGCAGTATCGATATTATCAATTCCATCAAAAATCATAGTATTCTTTATCTTGAATGGAAATGATTTAGATGAGGTATTATTATTTTGATTAACTACAACTTTTAAAATTAAATCTCTCNTACTGATATCCTTAATAGGAACATTAACTAAATGTCCTATCACATCACCATCTACGGTNGCATTTATAGAATCTTCCCATTGAACTTTCTTATCTGAAATAATACTCATTTTAATGCTATATTTACCTGGATTTAAAACAACATATTGATAAAAAGAGATACTATCATTTAATGGTATTACCCTTCTATTATCAGTAGGAAATTTATTTAAACCAAAACCCCATGAACCTTTTTCTTCTTTGACAAATATTGGATCATATATTTTAAGTGAAGTACTACCCATTAAACTCTTTAAGTCAATTTCTTGATCTTTTTTTCCAGAAAGCTTTATATCTAAATCTTTCAAGCTCGATGTTACGGTATAGCTGTCAACAGGTAAAACAAATGCTGTTGTTATAATCTTTCTCTTTACTTTAGATGTTGTGTCGGCAAATTTTTGAGTAGTAATTGTATCTGAAAATAGCTTAGAAGACTGCTTTTCCTTTTCTGTATCTAGTATAGCAATACTTGCTTCATATTGAGCTTCAAATAAACCGTCTTTTTTTAAAAACTGTAATGCATTATTTGATACCTCCAGAAAAGATAAAACTTCTATAGAGTCTTTGGCCACCGGCCTAACAAAAGAATTGGTCTTGAACTGGTCAATATTTTGATTCAAGCTTTGGGCATTAATTGCACCAAATAACAGTAAACAGCTGAATATAAAATGTTTCATAAGTTGAAGTTAAACTTAATTAATCCTTTACTTGTTAGTAACACTAAATATTCTGAAATATACTTCATTTGATAAATATTTCTTAAAAAGGAAAAATCATAGTAATTAATAAGCTCTTTNGTTTCCATATCTATAATAGCCAAACCTCTCGATGTTGATAAAAATAAGAGATAGTTGTCAACAATAACTAAATCGGTTACTTTGTAATTAAAATAAAGATTTGAAGGTACAATCATAGACCCTTCATTATAATCTATAACTCCTAAATCTGTAATTATATATAGATTATTTTCTCTCGAAAAAATCCTTGATACAGATCTAGATGCTATTTCAATTTGATTATTTTTTAATGAAAGATCGAAAGTTCCATCGTTCCAATTGACAGCTGAAATATTATTTCTTCCATTATCATATTTGAAAACATTATTGCTTAGAACAAAAAACATATCTCCTTGAAATTTTTCAATATCACTTACAAGTAAATTTCTAGAGAAAATAAATTTTTCTATGGGGCTATCTATTTTTGTCTTTGAAAGTCTATCTATCTCTACAACTCCATTAATAGATCCAGCAAATATTGATCCATTATTATGGCTTATATGTGTAATCTTACCTCGAGGGACGCCCTTCTCAAAACCAAGAGATCTGAATGAATCTTTTTTTCTATTATATACTATAATATAACTATCTAAACCAAGCCATATTTCATTATCAATCATGATACTTGAATAAATGTTATCTTTGCTAAAGTTTGAGTAATGATCTGAAAGAATAGTTTCAAAATTATTATTATCAATATCAAACTTAGTAATACCGTTTGATAGCTTATTTCCAATACCTGAAATCCATAAAATATCATCATAAACCATTGATGTTGGAACAGCGGATGCAAGCCCATAGAATATTGGAGTTATNAACTTATTAAACTCATCTATTTTTAAAATATATCCATTGGAAAGAGACATCCAGTTAATACCATTATTTGACTTATAGTAAGATAAGTATCTAGAAAAATTTCCCCTATTATCAGATGCCCCATTTGATGTCAAAAGCCATGCATCTTCTACAAAATAATCATTAAAATCAAATACATTCCATCTCAACTCTCTAGAAGAAACATCTCCCCAAGAAATATTTGATTCATCCGGTGAAGCATAAACGCCTAATAGAATGCCATTTATATGATCTAATTTGAAAAATTTACTATTTGTTCTTAACCATAAATAATCTTTACTTGAACCGATATCAATTATTTGATTTCCAGATTTTAGTGAGAGTAAATTATAATTTATTTTATTCCAACTCCCCTGTCTAGAAAAACTATACTCAATAAAATTATCTCCTATAGACCATAAAATTCCTGTACTATTATCAAAATAAACATGTTCAACTGTATTGGACTTTAGTCCTTGAGCTTGAGTGATAGGGCGCGCGAATTTCTGTGAGAATTTGTTTAATCTAAGAATTCCTGCATCTTCTGTGCCAAAGTAGAAATATGAATAATCTTCTGATATAGAATTAATCGCACCTACCCCNCCATACTGCTCCCAACTAAAAATATTAAACCTATTGTCAATTTGACTAAATAAAGGTCCAATCAATAAAACAAAAACTAATAGATTGAAAATATTACGACTTTTTGTTTTTGAATTTGCTTTTGTTGAAGCTATTACGCTTATATCCTTTTCTGACTTTTGATACATGTCCGTTATCTAAATATATGACCACATTTGCAAATTGTTTCACAAAATAATCATTTGTNGAAGATAAAATGATTGTAGTCCCTAGAATATTGTTCATTTTCATCAATTTCTTTCGAAGAATCATTTCATTTTTCGGATCAAGATGCAGAGCATAATCATCAATAATAAGAACTCTAGGATCTTTTTCTACNCCTACAACAATTTTCAACCAATGCTTTTCACCATCCGATAACTTACCTATAGGTGTTTTCCATAAATGCTCAAGACTGAAGTGTTTAAAGTGGCGTGTTTGAATCTGTTTTATTTTACTAGAAAACATACTTTTTAAGAATTGTTCAACAGTAGAACTCTCTTTAAGCATATCTACATGAANATATTGAATCTCTTTATGCTTTTTAATGCCTCCGAAGAAACCAGATTTGAACTTAGCTCCTTGGTAAAGAACATCGCCATTTGATTCTTTTTGAAGTCCTGAAAGAACTTTAAGTAAGGAAGATTTTCCAGATCCAAAATTACCACATACGCCATAAATTAATCCGTTGTGAAACTTTAGAGTGTTAATCTCTAGTGCTTTTTTCGATCCAAATTTTAATTTTAGACCACTAATATCATAAATTTGTTTTAATTCCATCTTTTTCTCCTTGAAAAGACAGAAAAACTATTCTATAAATCTTCTAAATATTTTTCTGCATCTATTGCGGCCATGCAACCAGAGCCTGCTGCTGTAATTGCTTGCCTATAATGATCGTCTTGNACGTCACCGCANGCAAATACTCCAGCTACATTAGTCAAAGTTGATCCTGGATTAGTAACTATATATCCTTGATCGTTTAAATTGATAATACCTTTAAACTGATCAGTATTTGGCTTATGGCCAATTCCATAGAATATACCGTCACACTCAAAATTTCTTTCTTTTCCGTCAATAGTGTCTTTTAGTAGAATACTAGAAACTCCATCTTTTTGAGAACCAAGAATATCAGATACAACTGCATTCTTAATAATTTCAATTTTTGGATTATCCAGAACTCTATCAATCATAATCTTGGATGCACGAAACTCATCTCTTCGATGAACAAGAGTTACCTTGCTAGCAAACTTTGTTAAAAAACTTGCTTCTTCCATAGCAGAATCGCCTCCACCCACTACTACAATTTCTTTGTCTTTGAAAAAATAACCATCACATGTTGCACAAGTACTTACCCCGTATCCCATTAGCTCTTTTTCTGCATCGAGTCCTAACATTCTTGCTGATGCACCAGTAGAAATTATTACTGATTCAGCAAGATACTCCTCCTCAAGAACATAAACTTTAAATGGAGAGCTGGAAAAATCAACTTTTGAAACGTGCTTATAAAAACACTCGGCTCCAAATTTTTGAGCTTGCTTTCGGAAAAGATCCATCATNTCTGGACCTAAAATACCGTCAGGAAATCCTGGATAATTTTCTACATCTGTAGTAATTGTCAANTGCCCTCCAGGCTGATTCCCTTCAAACACAATTGGACTTAAATTAGCACGAGCAGCATAGATTGCAGCTGTTAATCCAGCTGGACCAGAACCGATAATGATAGTTTTATGAATAGTTTTATCTGTCACTTAAATTAATTGTTTAATATTAACTTTTTTTTATGATTTGGTTAATACTATCAACTAATGCCTGCTCAGACTGAAGACCAACCTCTTGCTTTACAATTTCACCATTATAAAAAAACAAGAGAGTTGGAATACTGCGAATACCGTATTTTACGGGCACTTCTTTGACTTCATCGACATTTACCTTANCTACAAGTACGTTATCGCTAAATTCATCAGAAATTTTATCTAAAATGGGTGCTATAGCTTTACATGGACCGCACCATTCAGCCCAAAAGTCTACAATTACGAGCTTTTCTGCTTTAATTACAAGCTCATCAAAGTTTTGATCTGTTATTTTGATAATTTTATCAGACATAAGTTTTCCAAATCATATTAATAATTACCTTGGAATTTATAAGAATAATTGAATTTGAGTAACAAAAAAATAAGTTAAATGATTTCTCAGATGAGGATTAGCCTGAAATTTTTAAAAATCTTCTTTTACCAATCTTCACAATAAGCTCACCACACCCTTTACTTACAACATAACCTATATCAGAACATACTTCTCCGTCAATTTTGATAGCATTCTGACCTATTAAACGCTTACCTTCTGCCTTACTAGCAATTAATTTTTCTGACAATAATATATCTAGAATATTAGAGTCAATCTTAACTTGGAAAATAGGCATATCATCTGGGATAGATTTTTTAACAAATATTTGGTCAAATGCTTGNTCAGCTTCTAATGCTGTTTCTTTGTCATAGTAGCGCTCAACCAANTCTTTGGCTAAATCTCTTTTGATGTCTCTAGGATTTATAGAGGAATCTTTCAGTTGCTCTTCAATGGATAAAACTTTTTCTTTTTCTGCAAATACGGCTAGTTTATAATATTTTGTAATCATAGAATCATTAATAGACATTAGTTTGCCATACATATCTTGAGCTGAATCGTCTAAAGCNATATAATTATCATAAGATTTAGACATCTTTTCTATCCCATCCGTTCCCTCAAGAAGAGGTAACGTAATGATAGATTGAGGTTCTTGATCNTATTCTCGCTGTAAATCTCTACCAACTAATAAATTAAATTTTTGATCTGTACCACCGAGTTCTACATCGGATTTTATTTCAACAGAATCCATCGCTTGCGCTAATGGGTACAAAAACTCATGCATTGAAATAGGTATCTCAGATTCAAAACGTTTTGTGAAATCATCTCTTTCAATCATGCGAGCAACTGTGTACTTACTACTCATATTTATTACATCAGAGAAGTTCATTTTATTTAGCCAAGTGCTGTTAAATAAGACTTTAAGGGTTTTTACATCAAGTATGACCTTAGATTGTTCAATATATGATTCAGCATTAGCTTTTGCTTCTTCTAAAGTAAGTTGTGGACGTGTCTTATTGCGCTCAGAAGGATCTCCGATCATTGCTGTAAAATCGCCGATTACTAGTATAGCCTGATGTCCTAGATCTTGAAAATCTCTGAGTTTTTGGAGAACAACACTATGTCCTATATGTAAGTCAGGTCTACTGGGATCACAACCAAGTTTCACGACGAGAGGCTTATTGTTTTTAATGGAAGATTCGAGCTTATGTCTAAGATCTTGAAGCGGAATTACCTCTTCTGTCCCTTTAGAGATAATTTCTAATTGATCATCTACTGGTAAAAATCCCATTATTTTTTACTCATNTCTCGTCGAGCTTCTCTATCTAAATCTTTCATTTTTAAAGCGTCTTTTTTCTGATATGTTTTCTTGCCTTTTGCTGTAGCAAATTCAATTTTCGCTATCCCTCCTTTAAAATAAGCCTTTAAGGGGACAATAGTTAATCCTTTTTGAGCAGCAACATTCTTAATTCTAATCATCTCTTTTTTGTGTAGNAATAATTCACGATTTCTCGTCGGGGCATGACCTGAAAAACCAGTATGAGAATATGAACTAATATGAGCTCCAATTAACCAAACTTTTCCGTCTTTAATTGAAACGAAACTATCTTTTAAATTTAATTTCTTTTCTCTTAAGCTTTTAACCTCACTACCGAGGAGAATCATTCCAGCTTCATAAGTATCAATGATCGTATAACTATAAAAAGCTTTTCTATTTTTACTGATAATCTCTATATTTTCGCTCATAAAAAAAGTTGTATTATTTTAATATTATTTTGTTAAATTTAAATATTGTTACATATACAAAGTTTTCAACATTGTGTGTATAATAATTGTGTGTTAAGTTTTTTTGTAACATATTAATACCAAAACTTAAAGAGAAAATATAATTATGAGTAGTATTTATAAACGAAAAAGAAATGGGAAAAATGATGGATATGTAATGTATTCGATTTATGCATACGATCCTTTAAAAAATAAAAAAAGGTATTTTAATATAACTTTAGGAAAAATCGGCCCTGCTCTAACCTGGGATGATTGCTTAAAACAAAAAAAAGAGCTTGATCGTGTTTTTGATATCAAAAAAGGCGGTAAACAAGAAATGCAGCTAAATAAGGCTATTACAACCTATCTAAAACATAAAATGATACACTTTAATATAAAACCACCTAAAAACAGCTCAATAAAGCTTCAAAACTACCACCTAGACAAGTTTAAAGAGATAATTGTTAAAAGGTATGGCTCAGGTATCATGATGAAGCATATAGACGATGATATACTCAAATGGTATTATGAAATAAGAGAGAAAAAATTAAAGACTAGCTCTTTTATAGTTCATAAGAGAATAATAAATGGTTTTTTAGGTTGGACTAAAGACTGAGCGAGTGACGCGATTCGAACGCGCGACCCCAACCTTGGCAAGGTTGTGCTCTACCAGCTGAGCTACACTCGCATGTGTGGTTCATAATAAAACAAAATTATGGTTTTTCAAAAGAAAAATCTGCGCTATCTGCTATCTTCTCAATAAACGCTGCTACACTCCTATCGTCTGGAATCGTAGGAGAAAGAGGAACGCTAAAAAATATACTACGATCTCCATACTTAGCCAAAGATTGTCCTAATTCAAATGCTTCTTTTTGATACTTTGTAACNAGGCTAAGCACATTAGGATCGTTAGCATATATTTGTTCTAATGTTTTTGATGGATTCTTTGCCTGCAATCTCTTTAAACGGAAATCTATCTCTTGGAGTCGACTAAATGGCGCTGAAACGTCCTCTATAGGCTTATTAATATCTTTTATTCTTATATCAACGATACTTAAATGCTTTCCTTGAATACCAGTAGAATATACTAATGGACCATCTTGAGCCTGCTTACTTCTCGGCTCAGTTCTCTTGGTTACCCCACTTAGAAAGATATAGTCTGCTTTGGGAAATGCATTAGACAAGTCTACAGCATTACTAGAACTGATATCAATTAACANTACTATAATATCTACATTTGGATCTACTAGTTCGATATATTTATTACCTTCAGATATAAAGTTTTTATTAATAATAGATTCATATCTTGTTGCTTCACTTAATCCTATAAATCCAATTTTAACTCCATCATATTCAAGATTATGATAAGGGTTAAAAAGTAATTCATTTGTGTTTTTATCATAAAGATTTGCTGAAATAAAGTTTATTGATGATTGGGATGTAATCTCCTTTATAAAAGTTGATCCTAACTTAAAATCATTTGATCCGATATTTACAACATCATAACCAATAAGCTCGAGAGCGCCGACAAAGTTTCTAGCTTTATATTTTTTTTGATTTGCTCTAAGGCCATCGGGGTTTATTACACCGTGAGAAAAAAAGGTATTTCCAGCATCAACAAGAAGAGGTTCTCTCTCTGACATCATATTTTTGAAGAAAAATGCTTTTCTTGCCAATCCTCCTAAGGGAGCTTTCGGACAACCGCAGTCATAATATTCTGCAAATACGTTTGATGTAGCTACAAGGGAAACATTCTTTGTTGTTTTAATTGTATCTTCGCTCTGTGCAAATAAAACGCTGAATAATATTACTATAAAGATTTTTTTCATTTTTTTAATCTAGTCCTTTTCTTTCTAATCATCAATGGTAACAAAAACATATAAATACCTGATATACTAAGAACAATCAAAAGTATTCCCGTAGGTAAAAACCAGCCAAATTTAACATAGTCTGTAAAAAAAGAACCATCATGTACTGACTCAATAACGTCTGATCTTCTATAGTTAGCAGAAAAAACTTCAGCAGTCTGACTATCTATTTGAATTTCCCAATGATTTTTTGATCTTATTTTTGCAATTCCTTTATCTGGGCGTATATCAATACGATCTATATCATCCCAGGATTTAATTTCTGCTTCAGGGACGCTCTTTGCTGCATCCAAATAGCTAATAAGCATAGTAGGTTTATTGGCACTAACCTTCTCGATACTAGGCTGAATCCAATTTGATTGTTTTTTTAACTGAAGCAATACTCCTGTTGTAAAAATTAGCATAACAGGAACAATAATAAACGGAGAAATCCAATAATGAATTTGTCTTATTTTCTTACTTACCTTCAAAATTATTTTAAAATGCTTTCTAGTTCATCCATTAAGAAGTTCATCTTTCTTGATACGGCTTCAAAAGGTTCAGATGTCGTCATATCTACTCCTGCCAAATTAAGCAGCTCTACAGGATAATCTGAACTACCACTAGATAGAAATGTAATAAAGTCATCAATTCCGCTTTGCCCATCATTCTGAACTCTTTCAGAAATTTTTTCTCCTGCGGCAAATGATGTCGCATATGCATACATGTAATAGTTNTAATAAAAATGAGGTATGCGTGACCAAGAATATGCTTCTTCTTCTGTTATTTCCATGCTTGGNCCCCAATATCTGCTATACATCTCACCAAAACTAGTTGTTAAAAAATCTTCAGTTAAAATCTGGCCATTCTCTGCTGCTTCATGTATTAGTAACTCAAATTCTGCAAAGCGCGTCTGCCTGTAGTATGTCGATCCAATATTTTGAATATAATTTTGGAGTAAAACAGCTTTCTCCTCATCGCTTTCTACATTTGCTAACAAATAATCCATAAGTAGGGATTCGGTAGTCACTGATGCTACTTCTGCATTGAATGTATCATATCCATAATATGGGTATGGCTGATTCTTTTGNCTCAAATAAGAATGGTAAGCGTGACCTAGCTCATGAGCTAATGTAAAAATATCATCTAAAGTACCAGAAAAATTTAACTTAATTCTTGGAGGTAAATCCCAAGTAGAAGACATATAGGCACCACTTTCTTTTCCTTGGTTTTCAAATACGTCAATTAAATTTTCACTATACATTTTTTCAGTAAATTTTTGTAATTCTCCATCGTTAGCCTGCAANAATGGTTGTAAAGCCTCTAATACCATTTGCTGACCCTCTTCATATGTATATTCTCTTGAAAAAGCTGCTAAAGGAGCATATGTGTCGAATGGCTTTATTTTATCTACACCAAGAAGCTCAGCTTTTAGCTCTGCCCATCTATGTAAAGGCTGGAGATTATTGTTTACGCTCTTGACTANATTTTTATAAATATCNGTCGATATTCCAGATCCTTTCATTTTAGCTTCGAGNGTATTTTCATAGCCTCTTGATTTAGCATAAAAAATATGACCTTCNACATTACCCTTCATCAATACTGACATCGTATTCAATGAACTCTTAAAAGGCACATATAGCGCCTTATACATATCTTCTCTAACTCTTCTATCTGTTGATTTAGTATACTTACCATACCTTCCAGGAGACATAGTTAAATCATTTCCATTTTCATCTTTAAATGTTCCCCACTTAAAATCTGTAGCTCTCATTATATCATAAGCTTCATTTGGGACTCCTGACAACTTTCCAGCCATAGTTAAGATTCTTTCTTCTTTCTCTGACAGTATATAAGGTTTAGCGATATACATATCTTTAAAATCTTTCTCATAAACTTTCAATTCAGGCTCTTTATTCATGAACTCTTCTAATACACTATAATCAGATTCGAGCATTTCAGGTGTGTAGTACGCTGTCACTTCTCCTGATTTGATGGCTACATTTCTTACTCTTTGTACCATCTCTTGATACTTTTCGTTTGTTAAATCTGCATTTAATGAGTTAGATGCATAGTGATACAGTTTTCCAAAATACTGATTAATGGTTTCACTTAATTTTATTGATTCTAATAAAGTCTCAGGATTTGAGAGTAATCTACCTTTAAAATCACCCATTTCAGGATAAAGATTTTTGAGCTTTTCTAAGTCAAGCTCCCATTCAGTATCTGTTGCATATACTGCTGTAAGATCCCATTTATATTTTGAATCAATTTCAGATCTTAGNGGTATTTCTAAATTTGATGATTCGTTATTTTCAGCNCAAGCCATAAGGATGAAAAGATAAAAAATAATTAGTCTAAAATACATAGTAAATGTTCCTTCTTTATTTGTTAAGATATAGATTCACATATTATAGCGAAAAAAAATATGAAAGAAAATTATAAAATAGGTATAGCGCTCGGTGGGGGTGCTGCTAGAGGCTATGCGCATATTGGTGTCTTAAAAGCTATTGATGAATTAAATATTCCAATCGATTTTATCTCTGGAACAAGTATTGGGTCTTTTATTGGTGCTTTATATGCATCTGGAAATCTTACGCAATTTGAAGAGGAANTAAGAAACAANAATAGTTTCATAAGAGATGTATTATTCAAACTAGATCCTATCTATCCAAAATTAGCAGTTATGAATGGAAATGAAGTAGTAAATGTATTCAAAAAACTTACTGATATCACTACGTTCGAAGAACTAGATATTCCCCTTACTACGGTAGCAACAGATATTATTAGAAATGAAAAAATAGAATGTAANACAGGTGATTTAATTAATGCAATTAAAGCTAGTATTGCTATACCGGGCATATTGAGTCCTACATATGTAAATGATATTCTATGTGTTGACGGTGGATTAATAGACCCTGTACCTCTTGAGTCCGTTATCAAAATGGGCGCAGATCGTACAATTGCAGTTAATCTTTATGGACTAGAATCATCTGAAAAAACAAATGAAAAATATAATATTATTGATATTATTGATCGCTCAGCAAAAATTGTTTTAAATAATATTACTCACCTCAGTTTTAAATTCAATAAACCAGATTTATTGATTGAACCTGCTATAGACCAGTTTAAAGGTTATGACTTTCATAGAGCAAAAGAATTAATTGATATTGGCTATGAAGAAGGCAAGAAGTCTTTATTAGAAAATAAGTTATTTATTTAAAACTTTTTTTAATGTATTTAAGCAATAATCAACACTTTCTTTTCGTGCATTATAACCCATTAGCCCAATACGCCATATCTTTCCAGAAAGCTTCCCGAGACCTGCTCCGATTTCTAAGTTAAAATCATTCAGCAATTGCATACGTACTGCTAATTCATCTATACCTTGTGGTATATAAATTGAATTCATTTGTGGTAATCGATANTCTTTTTCNACGACAAACTTGAAGTTTAATTCTTCTAATCCCTTTTTGAGCCTTAAATGAGCATCTTGATGCTTCTGCCATGAATTTTCTAACCCCTCATTACATACCAATCTCAAAGATTCATGTAATGCATAAACGCTATTAATAGGAGCTGTGTGATGATAACTTCTTTTTCCTTCACCGCTCCAATAGTCAAGGACNAATGTTTGATCAAGAAACCAGCTTTGAATTTTATCTTTACGATTAGTTATTTTTTCAATAGCCTTATTTGAAAAAGTTAATGGAGATAGTCCAGCAACACTTGAAAGGCATTTTTGACTACCTGAATATACTCCGTCCAAGCCCCATTCATCTGTCATAACAGGTATCCCTGCTAAAGATGTAACTGTGTCAGCAATTACCAGACAATCATGCGATTTAGCAATCTTAGCAATTGTTTCAGCATCACTTCTTACTCCAGTAGAAGTTTCTGCATGAACAAAAGCAACTATTTTAGTATCAGGATTTTNATTGAGTGCTACTTCTAATTTCTCTAAGGAAACAGGAGTGCCCCATTCATCGTGAATTACTACAGCTGTTCCACCAATACGTTCTACATTCTCTACCATTCGCCCACCAAATAAACCATTCACGCATACTACAACTTTATCTCCTGGCTCTACCATATTAACAAAACATGCTTCCATACCAGCGCTTCCAGGAGCAGATACTGCTATTGCAAATTCATTTTTTGTTTGAAAGATATAGCGCAACATATTTTTTACTTCATCCATCATCTTGACAAACAGAGGATCTAAATGACCCATTTCATGACGAGTTAAAGCTTCGGATACTTCAGGATAAATATTGGATGGACCGGCACCCATTAGCCTGCGATTAGGCGTTGAAAATTTCTCTAAATGTACTCTAGGCATCTTATCATCCTCCCCCACTTAAATGAATAGACTATTAATTTGTTCTTTTTTTATCAATAGATAAAACAGTTTTATTCAGATAAAACTTCACTTTTTTTAGCAATACGAATAGACATCTCTACTCTTTCAAGTGGATTATCATTCTGATCTTTTGCAACATTTGCAATTTGATCAATAATATCTAATCCATCTATCACTTTACCAAATACGGTATAGTTATTATCTAGAAAATTTGCATTATCATGACAAACAAAGAATTGACTTGAAGCGCTATTAGGGTCGTTAGTTCTAGCCATTGATAAAATNCCCTTAACATGAGGTNTGTCACTAAATTCCTGCGGAATAAGCCAAGTACTTGGATCCTCTTCATTGCCAAGACCAAAAAATTTACCAGCTCTACCGCCTGTACCGTGAGTAGCTCTGTTCTCATTTCTAGAGTTAGGATCTCCTCCTTGAATCATAAATCCTGGAATCACCCTATGAAAGGTTGTTCCATTAAAATATTCTTCATTTATTAATGCTATAAAACTATCTACATGCATTGGAGCAATATCCGGATAAAACTCTACTACCATATCTCCAAAATTTGTTGAAATTACTGCTACGTCGTTTTCTTTTTCATATGTCATAAATAATACCCCTATCACTAATAATGTTAATAATATTAATCCTAATACTTTTTTCATTGTTTCGCCTATTGAACTTCCATTGTAATTGTTGGATGTTGTCTTGGTGCAAATATAGCATTTAACACTTCAAATTCTAAGTTGAATTTTTTTAATCTTGCTCTAGTAATAACTTCTAATTCAATCGTTCCATTTGAAGGAATCTCTATCACATCAATATCCATAAAAAAACTAAAGTCACTTATATTTTTTAGAATAAATTTAGCATCAGAATTATTTTTAATTGTGACATAAGCTAAATCTTTTTTATAGCTTGAATTNTCATATTTATATTCAAAAGATTCAATTTCAATNCTTGCATTAATTAAAGGAATAAGCCATTCTTTTCTTCCAATTAAACTGTTTTGATGCCAAACAACTGTTTGTCTATTGAACAAAGCTTTTTTAATAGATTGTTGACTTCTTTCTTTGGCAAAAACTAATGTCACTGGTCTATGTCCTCCGTTATAGACTTCATATTCCCAGTCAATAATTCCATGGATATCAGAATTTCCCATAATAGTTAAATTATTATCTAAAGCAATCTGAAGAGCGCCATCGGAAAATTTTCCCCTATTAACCACTTCTATGCCATGGAGNAAGCCTTTACTAATAAGTTCTTTATGGATATCTTTTAGTTCTAATAAACCGTAGGGTTCTTGTTTTCTATATGGATGATTCCAGAACGTGAATGCATTTTGCTTNTTTGCAGCTTCAAAAACCTCAACTTCGTCCTCAATAATCAGTTTATTTGAATCTGTAATAAAAATAGCGTTACAATGGCCAAGAGGCACACTTCTAGACAACTCTACACCATTGACTAGTACTAAATCATTTTTAACATGATCTCTNGCTATTTCAAATGACCTATTTTTATCGGGATGAAGAATATTATCCTTTCCATTGCCAATATAGTTAGGATCTTTATATAGATGATCAGTAATTGCTAAAATATCAAGCTGATCTCTATCTGCTTCTTCCACTCTAATTGTTGGCCATACATCCGCATCTGAGAATACTGTATGAGAATGAAAATCAGATACTAATGTTAAATGACNCTTTAAATCAGGAAAATTGATTCCTCTATCAGAAGATAGTTGCTGTGCATTTAAATTTGCACAGCACANTACCATTAGTAAAAAAACGCTTAAAGATTTATTATTCAGATTCATCTTCTATTTACTCAAGATCTCTTGNGTATTGTTCAATACCACTAATCTTACCATCAAGATCAAAATAAAANAGCTCTACTAAATCTTTTTCCCATACTGTTCCATCCTTACTTACTCTTTTTTCGGTTGAATAAACAGTTACACCTGATGCTGGATCAGTATCTTTAATCTTAAGGGGAACCATAGAAAATGGTGTCCATGACACAGATTCTAAGTTATCAAAAGCTGCTTTCATGGCTTCACTTGTCATTTCAGAAGTTCCACCTACAGCTTGTTTGAAGGTCCAAGTGTCTGCAAAATATCCAGCCACAGCTTCTCCGTCCATATTATTATAGTCGGCAAACATTTTTTCAAGCGTATCTACCTCACCCCTATTTGAAAAAACAAGCGGGCTTCCTGCGTATTCGCTTTCGCCTCTACCAAAAAATTTACCACCTTCGGATAAACCATATTCACTGTTTTCTTCGTTAACTCTAAATGTACTCCAAATACCAGAAACCTTACCTTCATCTTCATCATTAAAAAATAATACATCAATGTAATCAGCAGCATATTTAGATCCATTCTTTTGCTTTGATTCATCATAGGACATTGATATAACAAATGATCCATTNCCGTCAATAGTTTTTAAAGGAATCATTGACCATGGCTTCCATGAATATGATTCATTTTTGTCCATTTGATCAGCAAATGGTTGCATTTGCTCTGATAACATAGATTGTACTTTTTCTTTATCTAAATCAACATACGCATCAACAAATGCCATCGCTTTATTCATATAGTCATCGCTACCAAGAGCATATGCGTTGCCATTCAATGGATTTTCATCACCATTTAAAGGCATAAATTTACCAGCTGACTTTGTCGCAACGTCATCTAATGTTTGTTTTTCACCATTAAAGACCATAAANCCAAGTATAAAGGCTACTATAAATGCTATTATTGTATCTTTTGTTAATTTCATTTTTTTTAACTCTCTTTCCTTCTTTTATTTCTCAAAGTAGTACCAAACATTTTAATAAAAATTTTTTAGCAATACACTAGTAAATATTAAGTGGAGCTGACAGGGATTGAACCTGCGACCTCATGAAT
>AQSA01000031.1 GCA_000402815.1 Candidatus Neomarinimicrobium atlanticum
TTGATTGCGCAACTTTAGTAGGAGGGGTATTAATTATACTTGGTTTTGCAATGGGATTTACTGGATATCTAGTTGATGCTCAAGTCCCTTTAAAAATTTTACAGTTTGTAAAAGTGTCAATTGACTCTCCTATAGTATTTTTATTAGCACTGAATATTTTATTGCTGATTGCTGGGTGTATTATGGATGTATTTTCAGCTATTATTGTTATAGTACCTCTAATTGCCCCACTAGCTATGCATTTTGGTATTGATCCAATCCATTTAGGAATCATTTTTATTGCTAATTTAGAGTTAGGTTATATTACACCTCCCGTTGGCATGAATTTATTTTTAGCATCTTATCGTTTCAAGAAAGATATGCCAACAATTTATGCAGCTACTATGCCTTACTTTTTTATAAGGCTAATCGGTGTTTTAATTATAACATATATTCCTTTGTTCTTTTACTGATTATTATTTATCTTTATCTATTATGAAATATAAAAACCTGATTGCAACCGTTATTTTACTATCACAACTTGTTATGGCTCAAGGCCAGGCAGGTTCATTATTTTTATCTATTAACCCAGGTGCGAGGGCGAATGGTATGGGAGAGGCGCAAATTGGAATTGCAAACGATGCTTATGCAACATATTATAACCCCGCTGGCTTGTCTAATTTATCCAATACCCAAGCTTCTTTTATGCACACCAGCTATCTTCCAAATTTAGTGGATGATATGGCATATGATTTTATTACATTTGCTACACCGTTTAGAGAAGATGAAGCAATTGGTGGACATTTTACTTACTTAAATCTTGGAGACCAGATAAGTACAGATGCAAATGGTGCTGAACTAGGTTCATTTTCTAGTTATATGTATGCACTAAATTTATCTTATTCTAAAAAAATTGATGATGATTCATCTTGGGGTTTAAATGGAAAATATTTTTATCAAGAACTTGCTGTTATAAGCAGTCTTGACGCTTCAAGCAGTAGCGTTGCATTCGATGTTGGTTATTTTAAGCGTAATGCTATGGATAATCCTAATCTGACGATGGGTGCTGTATTAACAAATGTAGGTCCAGGAGTTAGTTTTGGTGATGGTGAAGAAGACCCATTACCTACCAAGCTTGGTTTAGGTTTAGGCTATTTAGCTCTAGAAGGAAAGGCAAATTTAGCATTTGATTTAAATTATGAAGTAAACGATCAGTCAATGGTTACTAATCTTGGAGTAGAATACTATCTTGTAGAAGATTTCGCATTAAGAGCAGGTATCATGAACGATCCATCCGGTGATTTAAGTTATACAACTCTTGGTTTAGGTGCTCGTATAGATGCACTTGGATTTGATGTAAGCTATATCATGGGGGGAGAGCTTGATCCACATTCAAATATGGTGAGATTCTCTTTAAGTGGTTCTTTCTAACCCTGAACTAAGATAGCAAATAGTATCTAATATGAAATTCGTATTTATCTCAATTATTTTTTTTATGACCGGTTGTGGTTGGGCCAATCCTTTTGATGATAATATTCCTTATAAAACTAGATTTGAAGATGGTTTAGTATTCTTTGAGGATGAAAAGTATCCAAAGGCAGCGCAACAATTTGACATTATTGTCGACAGAGGATCACATACTGACTTGGGAGACGATGCATTATTCTTCTTAGCAGAATCTTATTTCCTAGACGAAGACTATGAATTGGCTCTTATTGAATATGAAAAATTAGTTTCAAGAATGGGCTTTAGTCCTTATATCGAGAAAACTCGATGGAGAATATGTGAAACGTTGATGGCTTTATCTCCAAATTACTATCACGATCAAGAATCTAGTAGAAAGGCTATCATAGAAATACAGCAATTTTTAGATGACTATCCTTCATCTACTTATTCTGTAGGTGCAGATAGGCTTATTAAAGATCTTAGGCTGAGGTTAGCTCAAAAAAATATGGAAACAGGAGAGCTTTACGTTAAGTTGAAAGCTTATGACTCAGCTATCGTTGCTTATAAAATTGTGATAAGTGATTATTATGATACAAGATATTACAGGGATGCAAATTTAGAGGTAATGCGCTGTTTGGTACTCTTAAACCAAAACCAAGAAGCCCAAGAATTTTTTGATAGCCTAAAGGCAAATAGTGATTCATTAGTTAATGAAAGTTTTAAAGAATTAGCTTCAGACATCTTAAATAACAACTCCTAAGGTAGTTAAATTATGAAAACCTGTATATTTGGCGGTACTTTTGACCCTCCTCATATTGGACATCTCTTGATTGCTCAGACCATTATCGAGTCTGAAAACTTTGAAAGGTTAATATTCGTTCCTGCAAATATCTCTCCTGCAAAACAAGGTAAAATTATATCATCTTCAAAGAAAAGATTAGACATGCTCAACATGGCTCTTACAAGTAATGATAATTTTGAGATTTCTGATTTTGAAATTAATAAAGGAGATGTTAGTTATACCGTTGACACTATTAAAGAGTTTGCTAATAATCTGAATTTAGATAAGAAGGATTTATATTTTTTAATGGGTAGTGATACTTTACGAGAATTTTATAAGTGGAAAGATCCTGAAAAAATTATGAGTTTATGTAACATTATTGTTGCTATTAGGCCGGGTTTCACGCCAAGCGATATACCGCAGTGGGTCCTAGATGAAGTACATTTTGCTAATATACCTCAATTTGAAATTTCATCTACGACTATCAGGGCACGTTGGAGGGATGGTAAAACAATCAGATATATGGTACCAAAAGAAGTTTGGGAATATATCAATAAAAATGGACTATACTAGTGTTGTCTAGCATATTCTTTTTAATAACTGGTTCTATTGGTTTATTTTATGGTTCAGAGTGGTTAATTGATGGAGCAAAAGATATAGCAAAGAAGTTTAAAATTTCTGATCTAGTCATTGGATTGACAATTGTTTCTATAGGAACCTCATTTCCTGAGCTAATAGTTGGAATTATTTCTTCTTTTGAAGGACATAATGATTTTGTTATTGGTAACGTACTAGGATCTAACGTTGCAAATATCGGATTAGCTTTGGGGTTACCTGCAATTTTTTATAAAATGAATTTTGAATATAAGAATGTAATATCTGCATTTTCTTATAATCTATTAGCTTGTGGCGCTCTCTATTATATCATTCTTGATAATCGTATTGATTATTCAGACTCTCAGATACTTCTATTTTTATTTATTATATATATTATTGCTAGTTTCCTGAGGCCAAATATTACTTCTTGTGATGGTGAGCTTGAAAATAAAAAGAAAGTTTGTTTAAAAAAATCATTTGGAAGATTGTTTGCTGGGTCAATAATGCTATATGCCGGTTCTGAGCTTTTCATTTCAAATGGAGCATCTCCTTTAGTTCGCGAGTTTGGATTTTCTGAAAAAGCAATTGGCATGACTGTTGTAGCTATAGGAACGTCTCTTCCTGAGCTATTTGTCACTCTGATGGCACTTTCGAAGAAAGAGGTGGGTATATCATTGGGTAATATTATTGGATCGAATATTTTCAATATTTTATTTGTTTTAGGTGTGGTAGGCTTTATAAGCCCTCTTCAAGTGAGCGATGTATCCTTTGAATTATTCTTTGGAGTGGGATTATTGCTCTTGTTAGCCTTGCTAAGCTTTTTTTATAAAGGGCTCAATAAATTATCTGGTTTTTTATTGGTATCAATATATGTCTTATTTCTTTATCTTCAGTTCTATGGTTGAGTTTAAAAATATCACATATAATTACTCGTCAAAATCTGGAATCTATGATGTCGATTTAAGTATTCAAGATAATGAATTCTGTTTCTTGGTTGGTCCTACAGGGTCTGGAAAAAGCACATTCTTAAAACTTTTATATTTTGACCTTTTTCCTGATAAGGGTGATGTCAGAGTTTTAAAATATCTTTCTTCAAAGATAAAGAAAAAAGATATTCATAGAGCAAGAAAAAAAATCGGAGTTATTTTTCAAGATTATAAGCTATTAAAACAAAGAACAGTCTATGAAAATATAGCGCTTCCATTGCATATAAACGGTATTGGAAGAAAAAAAATATCCAATCTGGTAAATGAAGCCTTAGAATTAACAGAGCTATCTAGATATTCAAGGAAATTTCCTAATGAACTATCTGGAGGAGAACAACAAAGGGTTTGTATTGCACGAGCAATTGTTAAAAATCCAGATATAATTTTAGCAGATGAGCCTACTGGAAATCTCGACCCAACGACAGGGCACAAAATTTTAAGGATATTAGAGCAAATCAACAAAGAGGGTACATGTGTAATAATGGCTACGCACAACTATAAATTAATAACAGAAAAACCCTATAGAGTTATAGAGCTAGATCAGGGTAGAGTGGTGAGTGAATGATTGATAAAATAGCATTTCTTTTTGCCGAAGGATTAAAAAATTTTTTAAGAAATAAGTTGACCAACTTCTTATGTGTAATAACAATTTTAATTAATTTTACCATACTTGGAACTTTTTTTGTTGTAGGTTTCAACACAGATAGTCTTGTTGATTTCTTTCGATCAAAGTACACGTTTGAAATTTTTTTGAATGATGAAGTAGATTTAAAGCAATCAAATACTATTGTTACTGACTTAAAGGCAAATTCAGCTATATCATCAGTCATGCTAATTGATAAAGAAAAATCTGCAGATATTTTCTTGAAAGAATTTGGAGAAAATGTTGAAGATATGTTAGGATACAATCCCTTACCAATATCTTTAAAAATTTCCCTCCAAAAAGATAATTTTGATTTAAAGAAGATAGAGTTATTGATTGATGAAATAGAAGGCTACAACTTTGTAGATAGCGTAGAATATCGAGGTGCTTACATTGATAGTATTGAGGATAGAATCAATCTTTTTATTTTCCTATTTTTAGTGTTAGTGATTGGAATCGTTTTTATTTCAATTCAGATGATATCAAATACAGTGAAGCTTTCTATGTCAAATCGAAGTGATTTCATTGAAATATTACAGTATAATGGAGCTTCTAATATGTTTATAAAAATACCCTTTTTTATTGAATCGATATTACAATCTACTATAGGAGCATTTATTGCTTTTTTATTAGTGAATTATAGTTTCATTGTAATAAATTCCTACTTCAATTTGAATATACAAGTTGATGATGTTTTATGGGCTTGGATGATTGGCTTATCTTTGATAATAGGCATATATGCATCTAATAGAGCGATGAAAAGAATATTATTATGAACAAAAAAGTAAAAAACGGATCAAGTAGTTCGCCTGTTAGCGAAAAAGCTACTTCAACGAAGAAAATGACAAAGAAAGATTTAGAGATTGTCATTAAATCCCTAGAGGATAAACAGCTCAGATTAAAAGCTGAATTTGATAATTTCAGAAAAAGAAAAGAATCTGAAATTTCTGCACTTTTTAAGTACGAAGGTAAAAATTTCATTATTGATTTTCTATCTATTTTAGATAACATAAATAGAGGAATTGATTCGTATAAAGATGAAAATACAAAGAAAGCATTAAGGCTCATTAGGCAAGATTTTTTGAAAAAAATGAATGATAAAGAAATTAAAGAATTTGGAAAAGTTGGAGATATCTTTAATCCAGAATTACATGAAGCTCTTACCACTGCAAGCTTTAAAGATAAAAAAGACGATGAAATAGTTGAAGTTTATGAGTTAGGCTTTAAATATAAAGATTTGATTATAAGGCATGCAAAAGTCGTGGTAAATAAAAAATGAAAGATTTCTATGACATATTAGGCGTATCTAAAGACACTCCAGAAAATGAAATAAAGCGCGCATATCGCAAAATTGCTATGAAGTATCATCCTGATAGAAATCCCGATAATAAGGATGCTGAAAAAAAGTTTAAAGAAGCAGCTGAAGCATATTCAATTTTAGGGGATGCTTCTAAAAGGCAAAAGTATGATCAATTTGGCCATTCCGCATTTAACGGGATGGGTGGAGGACAATCAGGATTTAATTCTATGAATATGGATGATATCTTCAATCAATTTGGAGATATTTTTGGTGGAAATAATCCATTTGAATCATTTTTTTCTGGAGGAAGGTCTTCATCTAAGCCTAGAAGTGGAGGTGATGTTAAGGTTAAAATCGAAGTATCTTATGCTGAAATCGTCAATGGCGGAGAAAAAAAAATTAAACTAAGAAGACTTAAGTTGGCAGATGGAGCCACTTTTTCAAATTGTTCAATGTGCAATGGATTGGGTCAAGTAACTAGAGTTACTAATTCTTTCTTAGGCCAAATGCGATCTACATCAGTTTGTCCCGAGTGTAAAGGCTACGGTAAGACCATTGATAAAATTCCATCTGGCGCAGATAAAAATGGGATGATTAAAAAAGAAGAAACAATCAAAATAAAAATACCAGTCGGCGTAGAGAATGGTAATTATATGACTCTAGAATCGCAAGGACATGAAGATATTAATCGTAATGCAGGAGATTTATATGTATTCTTTGAAGAGGAAGAGCATGAACATTTCTCTAGATACGGAAACGATGTTTTATTGCAAGTGAAAGTTGGTTATTCGCAGGTTGTTTTTGGGGATAAAATTGATATTCCAACAATCAATGGCCATGCCAGCTTGAAGATTCCTTCAGGTCTCCAGCCTGGTCAGATTTTAAGAATTAAAGGTAAAGGGTTTTCTAAGCTTGGAAAGACAAGCAGAGGCGATCAGCTTGTTAAGGTTCAAGTAGATGTACCTAAAAATCTTTCAAAAGATGAAAAAAGAATTATTAAAGAGTATTATGAAATAGAAAAAGATAAAGACATTAAATTTGAGAAATTTGAGGATTAATATCTTGCTATGTTCTTGATTTATTGTAAATTCTGTGGAGCCTAAAATGAATAAAGCCAAACAAAAATTTTTTAACGACTACTTAGAGATTATTACTTTCTTCGTTTTTCTACTCATTCTTCTTGTAATGTATGTTCCTAGTATGATTTGGAAAGAAGAGGATATGTATAAAAATGAAAGTAGATCTCGTATGCAAGCACTCTATAACGTTGAAAACTTTCACAATATATTAGTAGGAAAATATGAGCAGGACGGTCTTAAGGCTGTAACGCTTGTAAATGCTGTAAGAGATTCTGTAATGGCTGACTCTACATTCTTAGGCGATCAGTCAATAAAGTTAAACGGAGAAGAGTTTCTTGTTAATATTCCCAAAGGTTTTGACGTAGAATATGATACAACTTTTGGACAAAGAAGAGTTGCAAAAGAGACAATTGTCGATACTACGGTAACTGTGGTAATGCTTTCTGAAGATACTGGATTAGAAGATACTTTATATGTCCAAAAAAGAAACCTTTTTGAAATGCAGGAAGATCCACTTTTCTTGAGCGTTGTTAAAGAAGCAACTTTTGAGCGAATAGAAACTGTATCATACTTCGATAGAAGATTTAGAAAAGAAACTACTCCTTATAATTTTGTATTCCTTCCAGATGCATCTCAGCTTGTATGTCCTTTAACCGGAGAACCTTATATTATTGAAATAAATGAGGAAGATTGATTGAATATTGGCTCTCTAACAATTGCTAATAATCTATTATACCTAGCAGCTAACACTGCACCTATAAAAGCAATCCATAATGTCATATGCTGAACAATTTCTTGAGATGCAGGAATTGAGAATATATCAATAAATCTAGATAGAATTTGAAAAACAGGAAAAGAAACGATTATAGCAAAACATATATAACAAAGAAAATTCTCTGCCTTGCTAAGCAAGTTATTTTTCATCAATAGCTGTAGTAACTTTATTATAAATTTCTTCAGATAAAAACGTATCAATTACATCTGGAGTTATTTCATCTTTGAATGATTCCCAGACTTCTAATTCGTCTGTACTTGGGATCTTGACCTTCATACCATACTCTTCCATTGCACGAATAGCCTTCACTTCCATTTCTCTACCATTTTTCTGATACTTTCTTCCAATATCTTCTGCAATTGTAATCATTGCCTTTTGATGTTTAGGTTTAATTTTTGACCAAACTTTATCATCAATTATTACCGCACCTATAAAAGCACCCCATTTTAAATCTAACATGTTCGGCATTAATGCAGACCAGCCAGAACTAGCAGATAAAATAGGTACAGTTTGCATTGCATTAATCATTCCTGTCTGTAATCCTGTAAGAATATCAGTTTCTGCTATCGGTATAGCATTAAAACCAAATTTTTTAAATAATTCTACAGTGATATAATCACCTGCTGATGTAAATATTTTTGCATCTTTTAAATCTTGAGGCATTGCAATCTCATCAGCTGAAAACCAATAAACCCATCCAATATCTACTAAAAATAATAACTTAAATCCACTGTCAGACAATTCACTGTCGATATCATCAAACATAGCATTCTTTACTCTATCAACTTCATTATAATCCTTAAAGCCCATTGGCAAAGTAAATGCTTGAATGCTGTCAGTTAAACGCGCCAATCCAATGGAAGACATAGCAGATCCTTGAATTTGACCGATGCGCATTTTACGAATTGTATCTATCTCTCCACCAACAACACCATTTGGATATATACGTAACTGCACTTGACCATTTGTCTCCTCATACCATCTTTGGCCCATCTCCAAAAGAAGATTATAATACTCTGTTCCCTCTGGTGCTACTGTAGCAAGCTTGATAATAATTGGCTTTGAAAGTAAAGATCCTGACAAAAGAATAATTAAGAAAATATTTTTTACAACATTCATAATATAAACTTACATATAAAAAAGTTCATCAACCCTAGTTAACAACCATTTTGCTCTTAATTTAGATAGCTTATTTGCCTGCTTCATATCTTTATCTTTACTAATATCAATCGTTAAAGCTTTATCAATTAATTCTAAAAAGTATGATTTATCTTGCTTTGAAACAGCAAAACTTTCAGCCAATGTAACATAAATACCAATATTATATCCATTTGCCGCGCGATCAGCTAATTCAAAATATTCTAAAGCCTTTCTTTCAGAATCTTGATCTCCGCTCAAATCATTCAGGTATACACTCATCATTGCAGCATATAAAGAACCTTTCTCCCAGCTTGGATCGAGTACAATAGCATTTTCAAGCAGCCATCTAATATTCGTCAAGTCGATTAAGTGCTCTGGATCCCCTTGACTCGCCTGTATTGATCCTGCCATTGAACCGCTAAGCCAATAAAGGTAGGGTACATCGTCTATTTTAAAATTTACACTTTCTTTTTTCATCATTTTTGATTCAAAGTCAGAATATCTTAAAGAAAGCGCTTGCATCATATAACTTCTTGATGTTAAAAATAAGTTTAATGACTCGCTATAATAATCTCTAGCGCTGTAATAATCTACATACATGAGCCTATCCGCCTTTTCCATTAGAATACCATATGAATATTGTGTTAAGCTCTTAGATGCATTTAAATATACGGCTGGATTAAGTGAATCATTTTTAATTTTTTTTTCATGAGATTTGAATGAAATTGGGATAGCATATTCCGCTACATTTGCTCCAAACATTAGATCTTTATTTGAGGAGCATGCACTAAGGAATAAGCTGATAAAGATTACTAGGGAAGCTTTTCCTATTTTAGCATTAGTCATAAATTGGAAATGATTTGCATAAGTCTTGAACTTCTTGCTTGACAGAATTAATAATAGATTCATCTTCATTATTCATGATAACTCTATCGATAAGGTCTACGACAATTCTGACTTCATCAGTGTTCATCCCTCTTGTAGTTAGTGCTGGTGAACCTACTCTTATCCCACTAGTAACAAATGGACTCTTAGGATCAAAAGGGACCATATTTTTATTTACCGTAATACCAGCTTCATCTAAGGCATTTTCAGCTCGCTTTCCAGAAACAGACTTATTCTGCAAGTCCAATAATACTAAATGTGTATCTGTACCACCTGAAATAAGTTTGTATCCTCTTTTTGCAAATTCTTCTGCAAAGCATTGAGCATTTTTTAGAACCCGTTTTATATATAATTTAAATTCTGGAGATAAAGCCTCTTTGAATGCTACAGCTTTTCCAGCAATAATATGCATCAAAGGTCCTCCTTGAATTCCTGGCATTATGGCACCGTCTAATAATTCAGACATCATTTTCACTCTTCCTGATTTTGGAGCTACTATACCATATGGATTTTCAAAATCTTTACCCATCAATAGAATTCCCCCTCTTGGTCCTCTTAAGGTTTTGTGAGTACTTGTAGAGACAACATGGCAATGAGGAAATGGTGAAGGATGCATTTCAGCTGCAATAAGACCTGAGTTGTGACAAATATCTCCATGTAAAAATGCTCCAACTTCATCTGCAATTTGTCTAAATCTTTCAAATTCTACCTGTCTTGGATAAGCGCTAGCTCCACAAATTATTATTTTAGGCTTATGCTCTCTTGCTTTCTTTAATAAGTCNTCAAAGTCAATTAAACCGTCTTCTTCCTTAACATGAAATGTTACAGCGCTATANAGTTTTCCAGAGAAGCTTACTTTAGATCCGTGAGTTAAATGTCCGCCGTGACTTAGATCAAGACCCATAATGCAGTCCCCAGGGTTGAGCATGGCTAAAAATACACCCATATTCGCCGAAGAACCCGAATGGGGCTGTACATTAGCATATTCAGCTTTAAATAGCTCTTTAGCGCGATCAATAGCTAAATTTTCTGCTTCATCAACATGAATACATCCGCCATAATATCTTTTTCCTGGATAACCTTCTGCATACTTATTTGTTAAAACAGANCCTGCTGCTTCTAAAACTGCTTTACTTGTAAAGTTTTCTGAAGCAATTAATTCAAGAAAATTTTCTTGACGATCAAATTCGGAATTAATGATTTCAAAAATTTCATTATCTTCTTTCTTCAATTGAGACATGGTCTTACCAATCGCTTTGCTTGGTAAGTGATTCACTTACCCATTCATAACATCTACCAGCTGGAGATACTTCTCCGGTAGTTTGAATATCTTTATCAAGCATAAACCAGTCTGCACGACCAAATAAAACGTCATTTTCTTCAAGCCATCTTTTTTGCTTAAAATATTTAGAATTACCTTTTTTCTCTGCTTGAGCAAAGTAGGTATATGCTAAAGAAGCCACGGTTTTATCAGAACGTGAAAAATTATCTCCTCTACATGCATTCATAGCTTTATAGTATAGGTTGCCCATGTGAGATAAAGATTCTGCATTCTTTTTTGATATTTTTAATGCTTTTAATCCCCACTCATAGGCGCTATCAAATTCATCTAATTCAATATGATTTTCAGAGATCTTTATTGCGACCCTATAATTATTACGGTCTAGGTCAAATAAGTTTTTAAGAGTCTTGATTGCNTCATAAAAATCTGAGTTTTCATTGTAAGCATTTCCTAACGTAAGATATACCATATTATTGGCGTCATTATAACTTAAAGTATTTTCTAGTGCACCTATGGCTTGGTCAATATCNCCATTGTCCATTAATTTTTGTGCATACTCTAATGCATATGAGGCATTTTCTGGATTATCTTCAAATCTTGCTTTAAAAATTTCTAATGGGTCCTCTCCAGAACTTTCATATACTCTAGCTAATTCAGATTGAATAGCTGAATTGTTAGGGTCAAAAGATAAGATTTTTTTAAGAACTGACACCTGCTCATCCGTTCTTCCTTGATCTCCATATGCAGATGCTAAGTCTCGCAATGTATCAGCATCTCTATCACCAGAATCTAATATTCTCTCGTATTCGATAATCATTTCTTCGGTTTTACCCTGTTTTTTGAATGAATATGCCAATCTCTTCATTAAGTCTGTATTATCTGGTAATTCTTCTAAGCCTTCCACTAAAACTTTTTCAGATTCATCAAACTTTCCTAAATACTCTAGTGCAATCGCCCAATATAAATATACATCATTTGGATTTACCCAATCTGAGTCCCATTGATCGCATCTTAAATTCATCATTTCAGAGTAAGCATTAGCACTTAATTCCCAATTACTGCTCCTATAGTATTCAGCGGAACTACTAGATAATTGGGGGCATCTATCTTCCCTTTCATCTTCAATTGAATACGGATACCATCCATCATTATAAATAAGTCTAGTAGCTTCTCTGCAATCAACTATTTTAATTTCAACATCATTTGTAATTCTTAACTGTTCTCCTCTTCTACATTGAGCATCAAGGGATGCGGAGAATAAAATACCTAANCCAATTATAGCCCATAAATAATTTCTCATTTTGTCACCTAATTTTTATATTTTTCTTCTTTTAACGAACCATAAATCACCAATACTTACTCCTACATTGAATGATTGTATAGTTTCACTTCCTATGTTATAAATATTGTCTCTATTTACAATATTATAACCAATATCAATTTGATTTCTGTATAGACCAAATTCAATACCTAAACCTAAACCTAAGCCAATCTCTTCAACATTATCAAGATTTTTAATATCATAATCACTAAATGATAATCCTGCCCTAAAATTAAGCCTATCTCTTGAGTATGGTTTAGCAAACTTTAAAAAACCAATATTAACTTTACTCTTTCCTTTAATGTATCCAGGATAAACAGAGCTAGATAAAGCATTTTTTCCGCTATTACTCCATGATTGCATTTCTATTTGAGCGTGATATCTTTCAGCAAATTCATAATCAACTCCTACTTTAAACTCACTTATTGAAATTTCATTTTTGAATACAGCGTTGGTAGGCATTAATGCCGCAGCGACATTTGGATAGTCCTGGGAGTCATGATAATTATTTGAATTTAAATCTAAAAATGCCTGATAAGACTCATTTTCTACATCTATATCATTTAATGAAAAATTATAATTAAGAGATAAAATCAATGGNTTTTCATTAAATGAAAATCGACTAGTAGTGTAATAAAGTTCAAGTAATGATCCTGAAAAATAATCTCTTGATTGCAGCAAGTGATTATCAGAGTCAATAATAAGATTTTGTGTTGATCTCGATGAACCAAATATAACATCTAACCCTAGTCCAATATCATCAGTATCTGTGAGTTTATAACCTATAGCAAGCTGAGCCATTGACGAGCCTCCACCTGTAGTATTTGAGCGAGAATAGTCTAATGTATCAGAATTAGTAAATATAAATTCACTAAATGTACTATCTACTATTGTTATTTCTCTAGAAAAAAGTGGATTAAATGTTAACCCAAATGACAATTTTTGCTTAGCTGGAATAATCAATTTTGCGGAAGCCAAACCTGAATGAGCACTTGTGTTAGAGCTGAACTCATTATTCTGACCTTCAAATGAAGTGCTCAAATATGTCACAGGCAATCTATGCCATGTTGATGGATTTGATAATGAAACACCTGTCTTAAAACTAGGNAGTAAACCAATAGATCCNGAACCTAATGCTGCTGCATCATTTTTATTAGCAAACATTCCGTAGCCATATCCATTCATTGTTGATTGACTAAACAGTGTACTTATAAATAATAATAAAATTAAATTACGGCTTAACATACAACACCTCTACTGAATCCATGTCTAATCTAACCTTATCAAATGGACTATTTACTGGACCACTATAAAGCATTAAACCATGATTACTAATAAGATCATTTTTATATGTTTGAAGAAAGGCTTGTATAGGAATTTCAATCTTTCCGTCCTCAATCTTCCTTGATATGATAAAATTTTGATCTGCCGNATAAACTGAATCGCTCAATGATTCATCATCTGATAAAAATGTGGTAAAGTCCCAATTTTCTACGGAATCTGCAAGTGCTGCAACTACTATATAAAACTCATCACCCTCTTCAAGATTTGAAGATTCTATATTTAGCACAAGATTTGCATTTTTTACAATTGAATTTCTTTCTAAATCGTTGATGATATCTAAATCATATCTTAATAGCGACTGAAGTCCTGAACCAGAATTAAGCGTTATATAATCCTTATCCTCTTCTTCTAGTTCCGGTGGAGAAAAAATACTTAATCCCCTATCTCCAAAGAAAAGAATGGAGGTGTCTATCATTGTTGTATCATTTACTGTCGCCTTATACCATACTCTCATTCTAGGTTGATAACTACTCTCATCACTTTCGATAGTAAATAATTCATCTAATCCATCATCTTTTAACATCAAAGTCCGTGCTGGATATGTAGTGGTATCTAAGAAGAATTCTTTCAATAATTCAAGATTTTCGTCTTTAAATAAGAAATTTAAGGTATCATATCCTGTACTATCAGGTTCAATATTAACCAAAGGAATTTGATGCAATAACCTAGAATTACTTTCAAAGTCTAAATAATTATCTAGCGTATAGTAGCTAGTAGAATCTTCGGAAAAAATACTATCTTCCGTTGCAAGAATTGAATATAAAGATAAGTTTGATGTTGAATTTAAAGAATCGGCAGTTTGCATGTATACCAGTGCGCTATCAACTTGTATGGAATCTGCTAATAAGTCAAATAATGAAGTTGGAGGCAACGACCCTGAAAACAAAGTAAGGCTAAATAAAGTAAATAAATTTTCTGAACCCTTCACATCTCCAAAGTAAAATTTACCCCCTCCTCCAAGTGCAGTTGGACTGACTTGGAATACTTTATTTTGATCCAAAGGAAGCGTTAATGTGTTAATGGTGTAATTTGGATTTTCTATTTCGCTATAGACAATAGTTTCTTCTGAGCATGCAGTAAAAAACAGGCATACGATACCTGCATTTAATAGCCATTTTTTAGAAAAATAATTATGCATTTCTTATATTTTTTTTATTGCAAGTTCAATACTGTCTAATAATGGAGAATAATCAGTGTTATCTCCATAATCAAGATCTACAATCGAACAATTCTTAGCATCTTTAAAAACTTTCAACTTCATCAACTTGGATGACACTTTTTCTGCACCATTAACAACAATAGTTTTATCTGCATACATGCATCCGATCTGATTTAAGTTTAACGACTTAAATGGTGAAAAAGTTTCCTTATTAAATCCTAGATTGCTAGGATCAAAGACAATATCTTCATTTAAAGAACTTGCTAAATATACTGTCTTAATTTTTGATAAATCTTTATCATCTTTTGCTAATATTTTGACAAGCATAGGTATTAATGCGGATGTCCATCCACTACAAATAATAACATTGGGATACCAAAATAAATTTGGTAGCATTTTGATTGCTGCTAAGCAATAGAAGGCAAATCTTTTATCATTATCATTTAAGTATCTTCCATTTTTTGCTTTATATAAAAGATTATTTAATTCTCCAAAAATATCTTCATGCTCTAAAAAGTATACTTGTAATCTTGATTTTGGTAAAAAAGCACTCTTTGCTGAACATGCATAATCAGTATCATCAAAACTAAATAATATTTCTTTTAAGCGAATCACTTCTCTTAAAATATATTTTCTTTCGCTGATAAAGCCATATTTTGGCATTAAACATCTAACGTCATTACCTTNTTCTTGCAAACCTAAGGGAACTTTAACAGAAAGATCGGATAAAGGAGAAACCGATGNAAATGGGTCCATTTCACTTGTTATATAAAAGAGTTTTTTTGTCATGATAAATGAGTAAAAAGAAACTAACGATATACAGCTAGAATTTCAACTCCCAATAATAATTATTATTTTTTGGTTTTTAGATCTAAATCTTATAGGAGAAATATCATTTATTTTTCTATGTTTAGTCTTTCTTCCTTTTGTTCTTTGTCGCCAAATTTTGAAAGATTTGCTTTTCAATNTAGATCGCATGATTTTAATAACTTCATCCTGATTAATATCAAATTGAATTTTAATAGCTTCAAAAGAAGTTCTATCTTCCCATGCCATTTCAATAATTCTATCTAGTTGCTGCTGTGTAAAATCTTTCATTTATTCAACCTATTGAGTTAAGTGTTTATATAGCTCAGTTTTTTGAAAAATTAACTACTAAACCAATCATGATAAAACAAGATAGCAAAAACGAGCCTCCAGCTGAAATAAATGGTATTGGAAGACCTTTAACTGGCATCAAACCTATAGTCATTGCAGAATTGATAAATATATGAGAAAGAAGTATTGAAGCTAATCCCACTACAACCAAACTAGAAAAATAGTCTGATGAGCGAAATGCAATATCTAAAAGTGTCTTAATTAACAAGAAGCAAAGTAGCATTACAAAAGAAATACCAAAGAATCCAAACTCCTCTGCTATCACAGATAAGATGAAGTCAGACTCTTGAACTGGTAAAAATTTTAACTGTGTTTGAGATCCTGCGCCCCACCCTTTTCCAAAAAGACCTCCGGAGCCAATCGCTGTAATACTTTGGATAATATGATAAGCTGAACCCATTGGATCAAGATCTGGATTTAAGAATGTTAAAATACGTTGCTTTTGATAATCTGCTAAATTATTCCATAGAAATGGGGTCAACAAACCTGTAAAAATAATAGCAAAGTACAATATAGACTTGGTTACAATACTTGCTTGAAAAGTCAGAAAAAAGCAAAGCATTATAAATGCCCATATAGTAAAAGAAATAATATTTGATGCAGCTAAAATTGTAATAATAGGTGCAATCATTAGAAAGATTGTAAAATTTCTTACTCCAGCCCAAAATAACATAGGTAGCAATGGGGCAAAGATAATAACTGCCGTTCCTAAATCTGGTTGATTCAATACTATTGAAGCAGATAATAAGGTCAACAAAGATGGTATTATGATAACAAAATTATCTTTGACTTCCAGTTGATGGTTTGATAAATATTTAGCAACTACAATGACCGTAGCACACTTTAAATATTCAGATGGTTGGATATAAAAAAATCCAAGATCAATCCATCTATAGGTATACTCTACTCTCGGTAAAAAGAATGGTATTATACAAAGAATAAGGGTGCCAATAAATATTAAAGTAGAGTTATCATGAATTATTTTGATAGGTATGTTCTTAATAACGAAAAAGACTATGGAAGAAAAAATAAGGAAAATACATTGCCTATAAAATGAACTATTAAAACTTAAGGGATCATCAGAAATACTATATAAAGTGACTAAGCTACAAATTATTAATCCAGAAATTATAAAAAACAATCTTACTACAGAGTCTTTAGTTGTACTTGATAGAAGTTGATTTAAAATCATAAGTTTTAATTCTCCACTAAGGATTTAGAAGAATTAATATAATATTCAACGATATCCCCTGCAATTGGAGAAGCTATAGCCCCTCCTCCTCCTCCATTTTCTACCATCACAACAATTGAATATGTAGTATCTTGAAAATCAAAAAAACCAATAAACCATGCATGAGGCTCTCCGTGCGGATTCTCAGCAGTGCTAGTTTTTCCTAGTAGCTTAATATCTGAGCTATCTAATTGAGCTCTCCATCCACTTCCTTGGTCTGCGTTCACAACATCATACATCCCATCCCATATATGATCCCATATTTTTTCTGGATATTCAATTTTGTCATAATAGGATATTTCTTTGGAAAGATTTAATCTTAATTGTGGTGTTTCTCCTCTTGAAGCAATATGATTGATAAATCTTAGTGCTTGAATGGGCGTAATCAGAATATCTCCTTGACCCAATGTTAGGTTTAATAGTACGCCTCTTTCAGACCAACCCCATCTTCCATAATTTTTTATATAGAAGTCTTTATCTGGAATTAATCCATCTTTCTCGTTTGGCAAATCGATATTTGTTGGCTCATTGAAACCAAATTTTTTAGCAGTATCTGTCCAATCTTTCAAGCTAATCAATTGGACTGTCTCATAAAAATAAATATTGCAAGATTGTGCAATAGCTTTATTCAAATTAACAAGGCCATGTCCATTTTCATTCCAACATCGGAATTCATTTGTACTGCCAGGCGGTATATAAACACCAGTACACATTAAACTATCAGATGGATCTACTAAGCTATTTGCAATCAAATCAATAACTGTGATCAATTTTAGCTTTGATCCAGCAGGATAAAGACCTGCAATAGATCTATTTAATAATGGATTGTCTTTATTCGTCAATAAGTCATTCCACTCATTTTGAGAAGTTGTTCCTCTATAAACGCTCAAGTCATAAGAAGGACTGCTAACCATACTTAGTACTTCTCCTGTATCAACATTAGAAACTAGCACAGATCCCTTCTTTCCCTGAAGAATACTTCTTGAGAATCTCTGTAAGTTAGCATCAATTGTTAAAGAAAGATCTTTTCCTGGAAATGCAGGAATATTACTATCACTTAGTCTGAAAATCTCGCGACCATATGTGTCAACCTCTATATAATCTACGCCCTTAGAGAATCGTAATTCTTTTTCATATTCCTTTTCAATTCCTTGCCATCCAATTAATTCTCCTGCTCTATAAAGAAGGCTTTTATCAAGCTTGGGAATTGTGTCTCTATCAACTTCCCTCAAATAACCAAGAAAATGAGCGTCATTTAGTATTGGGGAGTATATTCTTTCATCAGATCGATCATATTGAACCCCAGGAAACTCTAATCTCATTTCTTCAATTTGAGAAATCTGTTGGAATGTTAAATTTTTTGCAATGGTAGTTGGAAGAAATCGTCCTCTATAATACTTTTTATACCTTCTATTCAACTCTTCTATATCAATATTGATAATTGATGAGAGTTTTTCAAACTCTCTATCT
>AQSA01000032.1 GCA_000402815.1 Candidatus Neomarinimicrobium atlanticum
TCTATCTTGTTCATCGTGATACATTCCTAAAGGTGTTGTATTAATTGCAATATCAAACCTGCTATCAGATTTAGTGTAAATTTCAATATTTTTACCACCTAATTTTTCTGCATAAAGCTTAATTTTTAATGCATTTTCTATTGATTTATTTTTTATTGTAATTGATTCAGCTCCTCGATCAATTAACGTCTTAATAACAGTTCTAGCCGAACCGCCTGCTCCCAAAACAATACAGCGGTTAGAATTGATAGAAATGCTATTATTCTTAAGAAGCATTTCAAACCCGTGTGAGTCCGTATTGTATCCTTTTAAAATATTATCTGTTCTTTTAATACAATTTATATTTCCTAGGATCTTCGCATTAGTGTCAACTTCATGAATAAATTGTAAGCTTGTTTCTTTGTATGGAATGGTGATATTGATACCATCAAATTTTTTGTTATCAAATTCTTCAAAAAAAGAAGGAAGATTATTAGGAGTAATTTCATATTTTTCATATCGAAAATTACTCAAGTCTAACTCTTTGAATAAAATCTTTTGTAATTGCGGGCTAATACTTTTTTCCACTGGGTTACCTATTAATCCTAGATTCATCTTTGAATCTCCTCCAGAATATCAAAAAATCCAGGTAAGGAAATATCAATACAATCTGTATTATCAATGTCAAATTCCTTAAAGGCTACCAGACTTAGTATAATAAAAGCCATTGCAATTCTATGGTCGTCATACGATATAATTTTGGCCATCTTTTTTGGCTTTCCACCATCAACTATTAAATTATTTTTTTCTTCAAACGCATTAATTCCAAATGATTGTAGATTTTGAATAATTGCATCTAACCTATCGCTCTCTTTAAATCTTAATTCCTCTACCTGATGAAAGACTGTTCTGCCTTTTGCAAATGCTGCTATTACTGCTAAAATAGGGATTTCATCGATAATTGATGGAATCATATGTGCAGGTACATCACAGCTTTTAATATTAGAACCAATAAATTGTATATCCCCACAAGACTCTCCATTATTAGTCATTGGATTTGATACCAATCCCTGGACACCCATCTTTCCAAGCACATCAATAAAGCCAGTTCGTGTAGGATTTAATAAAATATTCTTTACAGTTAAATCAGAGCCCTTCAATAAAGCTGCTAATGCAATGAAAAAGGCTGCAGATGAAGGATCGGCAGGAATATCCATATTAAATGATTTCAACTTAGAAGAGAGAGGATTTACAGTGATATTATTATTATCTACTACAATATTAGCTCCCATACTTTCAAGCATAATTTCTGAATGATTTCTAGAATGTTTCAATTCTCTTACTACAGATGGATTCTTAGCTCCTAATCCAGCTAAAAGTATCGCTGACTTTACTTGAGCACTTGCAATAGGCATTTTATAATCAATACCCTTAAAGCTATTTGATGCATCAATATGTAAGGGCAATAGTCCGTCATTTGATTTAATTATACAGCCCATCTCTTTCAATGGTTTAATAACTCTGTTCATAGGTCTCTTTGACAATGATTCATCTCCTATTAATGAAAATGAAAGATGTTGTGATGACAGCAAACCAGTCAGTAAACGAGAAGTTGTACCTGAGTTTCCACAATCAATAGGTTCTTTAGGGCTTGCTAAGCTTGAACCTGTTACAACTATCAAATCTTTGTCTTGTTTTATTAATGCTCCACATGATTGCATTGCTTTAATAGTAGACTGTAAATCTTCTCCATCATTCAAGTTCGTAATACGACTTACTCCACTTGCAATAGAGGCCAGCATAATTGATCGATGAGAAATTGACTTATCTCCTGGCAATGAAATAATAGAATTAATAATCATTACTTTGTCATTTCCTCAGCAATATTGAATGAGAGTTCTAATGCTTGATTGGCATTTAATCTCGGGTCGCAATGTGTATGATATCTAGAATTTAAATCATCATCGCTTAGTTTATATATGCCTCCAGTACATTCTGTTACATTTTGACCTGTCATCTCTAAATGCATTCCACCTAAGTGACATCCTTTAGATCTTAAGATACCAATTGCTTTTGTAGTTTCATTTAATAATGATGAAAAATCTCTTGTTTTAAGACCAGAAGAAGACTTTACAGTATTTCCATGCATTGGATCTGAAATCCACAATACAGACTTTTTATGCTTATTAATTGTATCAACTAGCTTAGGTAAATATGATTCAATATTTTCTTCTCCATAGCGGAAAATTAATGAAATTTTTCCTGCTTCATTATTCGGATTGATGATATCAATAATTTTAATCAATTCATCTGGATCTAAAGATGGTCCACACTTAATACCAATAGGATTACTAATACCTCTACAGTATTCTACATGTGCACTATTGACAAAACGGGTTCTATCTCCAATCCAAATAAAATGAGCTGATGTACAGTAAACATCATTCGATAAAGAATCTTTGCGGGTTAATGCTTGCTCATAAGGCAAATGCAATCCTTCATGACTAGTATAAAAATCTACTGTATTTAAATCTACTACTTTTTGTGTATCAACACCCACAGCATCCATAAAGTCTAAGTATTCCGTAATTTTATTTGCAATTTCTTCATACTTTTTTCCCTCTTTACTCGCCTTAACAAACCCCATATTCCAAGAATTTACTTTGCGTAAATTTGCAAATCCTCCTTGAGCAAAAGATCGTAATAAATTAAGAGTAGATGCAGATTGAGAATATGCATGTAATAGTCGAGCTGGATTAGGATTTCTATCTTTTTCTGTAAATTCTATTCCATTAATTGAGTCTCCGTAATAACTATTTAGTGTAATGCCATCAACTGTTTCAGTATCTGAGGATCTTGGCTTTGCAAATTGTCCAGCAATTCTTCCTAATTTGATAACAGGTACTTTCATTTTTGAAGTAATGACTGCACTCATTTGTAAAAGTACACGGAAAGTATCACGAATATTATTGGCATTAAATTCTTTGAAACTTTCAGCGCAATCTCCCCCTTGTACTAAAAAAGCCTTTCCCTCAACTGCTTTTGCCAATTCAGATTTAAGATTTTTGCATTCTCCAGCAAAAACTAATGGAGGAAACGTATTCAATCTATCTAAAGCCTGATTTAATTCGTTTTGATCTTTATAATCTGGAATATGCTTAATATCAAAATTTTTCCATGAATCTTTTGTCCAATTACTCATTATTTCTCCTCTACTCTTTTTGATTCTGTAATAATTGATTGATAAATATTTTTCAAAAAATCTGCTTCAATAACTGAAAACTTAGCATCAATTTTTGCATAAATTGCATTTTCTCTATTTTGATCTAATACTGGAAGACCTTGTTCTTTTTTGATATATCCAATGGTAGTTACTGCATCCAGTCTATCCATCAATAAATCAAATATTTGATTATCAATTGCATCAATTTTATCTCTATTCTTTTGTATGTCTTTATTCATCATTACCTCCATATAACAAAAAACCCTAGCAATAAGAGCTAGGGTTCATGTAGTTTTTTATATAGTCCTATTATTAGGCCTCTACAGTCCCCCTGCTTCTAAAATAATAATAGTTAAAATAGTTTTTCATTTAATAGAGTTTAAACATTAGATAGTACAGTTAGCAAGAATTTTTATTCGTGAGACCAGCTGGCTCCACTAACTGAACCAGCATTATTATTAGTACTTGAGTCTGCAACACTGCCACCTGTTTGTTCACTCATCTTCCAATATGCTTGAAGATCAGATGATGAAGTATAATTTCCTGAATTACTTGCTGCATCTAGACCATTTCCAGAGTTATATAGAGCTGTCACTTCCGCATCAGTCAGCACTGAATCCCAAAAAGCTACCTCGTCTATCTTTCCATTAAAGTCACTTGACCCGCCATCAGAACCTATTCTTAAACCACCAGAATCTACATGCGATGCATCATCCTCACTGATATCAAATGTAACATCAGCGGAGCCGTTAAGATATATTTTACCAGCCCCATTGGTTCCAAATGTTATCACTACATGCGTCCAAGCAGTGGTTAAGGTTGCATTAGTGTTAACAGTTTCAGATCTACCTCCATTCGAAACATCAGAGAATAGACCAAATTGTAATGTTTCATTAGGGTCATGAGATACTATCAATCTATTCTGACTTCCACCATCATTACCTCGACTAAGCACTCTTAAGTGGGCACCACCAGGATTTGCTTGAGCAGGTTTAATCCAAAATTGGTAGGTAAAATGAGTAGCGACTAAAGATGCATCTTCTGATACAGTTACTTCATCATTGCTCCCATCAAAAGATAAAGACTTTGTTCCGGGGGTATCAGTAATATTAATGTAAATCTTACCTCCGGAAGTATTTGAGTGACTCCAATCCGTTCCATCACTCGCTCTGTATGTAATATATCCTGCTGATCCAGTAAAATTAGCATTTGCTGTAAAGGTTCCTGTACCGCTTGAACCATTATGTGAATAAGAGCCGGTAAGATTATCAGTACTCAACATCTGATATGTTAAATTACTACCTTCTACGTCACTTGCCCCAGTTGTCATATCAATTGAATATGAACGATCTGATTCATAAGGTAGATTGAGTGTGACATCTGCAGCGGTTGGAATATCATTAACTGCATTAACAGTTACTGTTACAGTAGAAGTATTACTATCTCCTATACCATCATTGGCTTTAAAAGTAAAGGTATCAGTTCCATTCCAATTAGCATTTGGTGCATAAGTGATTCTTTGGCCACTTACACTTGCAGTACCATTTGATCCTTGTGAAACTATTGAAATAGTTAAAGTATCACCATCAATATCTGCTGGAACTATCTTGGTTCCTGTAGCAGAATTGTCTGTGTCAAAAACATCAATTAGATAATTTGTATCTTCAGTTCCATCTCCAACAGAGTAGTTAGTTGTTGTTGGAAGATCGTTCACTGCAGCAACGGTTACAGTAACGGTAGCAGTGTTACTATCTGCAGGTCCATCATTTGCTTTATAAGTAAAGGTATCTGTACCATTCCAGTTAGCATTTGGAGTATAAGTAACAGATGTTCCACTGACATTGCCAAGCGATCCATTGGATGGATTAGATACAATACTATAAGTTAAGCTATTGCTTTGTGCATCCGTGGCAGATAAGGTAATAGCTTTAGCTGTATCTTCGTTAGTTGAAGCACTTACTGCGCTTGCAACAGGAGCATCATTAGTAATATTAATGTTAATCTTACCTCCAGAAGTATTTGAGTGACTCCAAGCTGTTCCATCACTCGCTCTGTATGTTATATATCCTGCTGATCCAGTAAAATTAGTACTTGAGGTAAAAGTTCCTGTACCACTTGAACCGTCGTGTGAGTAAGAACCTGTAAGATTATCAGTACTCAACATCTGATAAGTTAAATTACTACCTTCTACGTCACTTGCCCCAGTTGTCATATCAACAGAATATGAATGGTCTGATTCATAAGGTAGATTGAGTGTCACATCTGCAGCGGTTGGAATATCATTGACTGCAGCAATATTTATTGTAATATTTACGCTGACACTTTGTTGTCCATTAGCTTTAGCTTTGACAAGAATCGTATCAGTTCCATTATAGTTTAGGTTTGGAGTATAGTCAAATTGACCGTCAAACCATGAAGCGGTATTTGGATTCAAAGTACCATTTGATGGTGCTGTATCAATTGCAAATTCTATCGTATCGCCATCTACATCAGTAGCAGTTAACGTAACACTTACTGCTGTATCTTCATTTGTACTCAAAGTTTGGGCATCAACAACTGGTATATCATCAACAGCTACGACAGTTATTGTTACGGTAGCAGTGTTACTATCTACTGTACCATCATTGGCTTTATAAGTAAAGGTATCTGTACCATTCCAGTTTGCACTTGGAGTATAGGTTACCCCAGTTCCACTAACACTACTTAAGGATCCATTAGATGGATTAGATACGATACTGTAAGTTAAACTACTACCTTCTACATCAGTGGCAGATAAGGTAATTGCTTTGGCAGTATCCTCATTAGTAGAAGCGCTTACTGCACTTGATACCGGTGCGTCATTGACAGCTGCAATGGTAATATTTACAGTACCTGTTTCGCTATCAACTGTTCCATCATTGGCTTTATAAGTAAAGGTGTCAGTTCCATTAAAGTTAGTATTTGGTGTATAGGTTGCAGTAGAACCACTTAAACTAACAGATCCACTATCTGGAGCAGCAACTACACTATAAGTTAAATTATCTCCATCGACATCAGTAGCAGATAAGGTAATTGCTTTGGCAGTATCCTCATTTGTTGTTGCATTAATAGTTGCATTTAAAGAAATGAAAGAAGCTCCTGAAACAGTACCATCTTGACTACTATTCCCTGTAATGTCATCAAGCGTAGTTGATGAACCATCGTTAAAATTATAGAAAATTTCTAAATCACTGGAAGAAGTATAATTACCACTATTTGAAGTTAAATCAGAACCACGACCTAAGTCATAAATTCTAGAAACTTCATTAGCAGTTAAATCATCATCCCAGATTGCAAATCCATCCATATTTCCGTCAAAATCTTGATCATTTGCATTTCCAAGACCTAATTGCAATCCTTGATCCCAGTTATATCTAGTTCCACCATCATATCTTGAACAATAGAACTGACCATTGATATACAATCTCACTCCATTACCAGTGTCTGAACCACAAGCAACATTTCCACTTGGTCCTGATGGCCCTCCCTGGGTCAATCCGTCTTCTTCTGGGTGGTAATTCCTAGTTATAACAAGATGATACCATTCATTGGCGCTTGTCAAAGGATTTGAGCCTGTAAACAATGTTCGATAACCACCATTTCCTTGATAGTATAATTGTAATTGATTAGAACCATTAATATTAAAAGCAAGTAAATCAGTATTACCACTTTGATTATCTATAAAGTAATATGGAGTATTTACCTCATCCAACTTAACCCACATACTAATTGTGAAATCTTCAATTCCATCCCCTTCAGATGCTGTATTTGTGGTATATCCGCTAAATGACGTCCAATCTACATCAAACTCAACTTTATCATTGCTACTGCCATCAAACTGTAAACTTCCGCCATTTGAAGAATCTCCTGAACCAGTAACAACAGGAGCGTCATTGACTGCATTTACGGTAATAGTGATTGTTCCCGTATTACTATCTAATGTGCCATCATTGGCTTTATAGGTAATTGTTTCAGTACCATTCCAGTCTTGATTCGCAGTATACGTTAAGGTTGCTCCACTGATACTTGTTGTACCATTNGATGCATNNCTNACNANNGAATANGTTAANTCNTCNCCATCAACATCAGCTCCATCTAAAGTAATTCCTACAAGGCGAGCTGTAAGATTTTCATCGATCGTAGTACTGATATCATTAACAGTTGGAGCATCATTCACTGCTGTAACGGTAACTGTAACAGTTGCAGTGTTACTATCAGCAGTTCCATCATTCCCTTTATAGGTAAAGGTGTCTGTTCCGTTCCAGTTAGCATTTGGAGTATAGGTAACATCATTGTCGCCATTAGCTAAAGTTGCTGTTCCATTTGAAGGTTGACTAACAAGAGAGAATGTAATAGGTGTATCTTGATCAGTTTCAATATCAGGATCATAGACTCCACCTTCATTGTTTGTGCCTGTATTTGAGCCTGGAGACGTTTGTCTTAATGTAATAGTCTTTGCATTATCTTCTTCTGTGGTTTGATTAAAACCATAGGCAATTGGCGCATCATTGACTGCAGCAACGGTTACAGTTACTGTAGCAGTATTACTATCTGCTGTACCATCGTTGGCTTTATAAGTAAAGGTATCTGTACCGTTCCAGTCGGCATTTGGTGTATAGGTAACACTAGTGCCACTTACACTACCAAGCGATCCATTGGATGGGCTAGAAACAATACTATAAGTTAAATTATCACCTTCTACATCTGTTGCAGATAAAGTAATTGCTTTTGCTGTATCCTCATTAGTAGATGCGCTTATTGCGCTAGCTACAGGAACATCATTGATGGAAGTAACAGTAATTGTTATTGTAGATGTATTACTATCTAATGTGCCATCATTGGCTTTATAGGTAATTGTTTCAGTACCATTCCAGTCTTGATTCGCAGTATACGTTAAGGTTGCTCCACTGATACTTGTTGTACCATTGGATGCATCACTAACCACTGAATAAGTTAAGTCGTCCCCATCAACATCAGCTCCATCTAAATTAATACCAATAATACGAGCAGTACGGTTTTCATCAATAGTGACACTTAAATCATTAGTTGTTGGAGCATCATTGACCGCAGTAACCGTAATAGTGATTGTTCCCGTATTACTATCTAAAGATCCATCATTAGCTTTATAAGTAATCGTTTCAGTTCCATTCCAGTTGGCATTTGGAGTATAAGTCATATTAAACTGATTGTTTGGAACGCCTCCAATAGTTGCTGTTCCATTGGATGGCTGTGTTACAATATTGTATGTAAATTGAGTTGAACCATTCACATCTTCCACATCAGTACCATTAAGATCAAATGTTGTCGCAATATCTTCATTGGTTGAATTGTTGATTTCTGGAACTGCTGGAGCATCATTCACAGGATTAACTGTCAAATTTACTGTTGAGACATTACTATCATCGGTTCCATCATTTGCTTTATATGTATACGAATCAGTTCCATTCCAGTCCTGGTTTGGTGTATAAGTAACTACACTACCACTTAATGATGTTGTTCCGTTGGACACATCACTTACAATGCTATAGGTTAACGCATCTCCCTCAATGTCGGAGGTCTGCGTAGATAAATCTACAACTTCTGATGTATCTTCATCTTGTGATGAAGGAATATCATTTGTCACTGGTGCATCATTGACTGCACCTACTGTGATTGTTACTGTTGCAGTATTACTATCTAATGCTCCATCATTTGCCAGATAAGTGAAGGTGTCTGTACCATTCCAGTCCTGGTTTGGTTCATAGGTTGCTGTAGCACCACTAATGGTTACTGTACCATTGTTGGTTGAAACTACACTATAAGTCAGATTATCTCCATCAACATCTGTTGCATTTAAAGTAATATCTAAACTAGATGTATTATTAAAAACAACACCTTTAGTATTACCTGTTAAAATATCATTATCAGCGTCATAAGTAACATTAATATCAATGTTGTCTCTATTAAATAAATTTTCATCAGTGGATGTATTCACGTCATTTGCAATAGGTGCATCATTAACTGCACTCACCACAATAGTTGCTGTTGCTACATTCGTACGAGCTGTACGATCATCCGCTGCTTCAAATGTAAAAGTGTCCGTTCCATTCCAATCTTGATTTGGAGTATAAGTGACCTGAGTTCCGCTCAAAGTTGCCGTACCATTTGATGGACTTGATATAATACTAAATGAATAACTATCTCCATCGTATTCATCCGCAGTTAAGTTCATGACTACTGACACATCCTCGTCTGTTGATGTGCTTATATCATTTGTAGTTGGCTCATCATCAATTGCACCAACTGTTACAGTAACCGTAGCAGTATTACTATTAAATGAACCATCATTAGCTAAATAAGTAAATGTATCGGTACCATTAAATTGTGCATCTGGTTCATAAGTAGCTGTATTTCCAGAGATTGTAATAGTAGCATTATTCACCTCTACTGTAGAAAATGTAAGTGATTCTCCTTCTGGATCAGAAGCATCTAATGTAATATTAATATTAGTATCCTCATCAGTAGATATGCTCATATCATTTGCTACTGGCGGTTTATAAAAGTTGTTTACTTCGCTCTCAAAATCTGGAATAGATACCGTAATACCAAGGGCTGTATAACGTCCTTCTAAATTTGTTCTAATCTCCGATAAGTTCAACGAATAAGCACTTTGTAATAAAAGTTGATTTATAGAGGAGTCGTTTATGACACCATCCGTGGTAATATCAGTGCTAATATTCGCCAAGAGCTCTGACAATTCACCAACTGTTCTATCTCCTTGCAAAATTGCTGATATTGCTAAAAGCTTAGCATTTCCTGTTCCAGATTGAGTAATATCCAATAATTCAGATTCTGCTACTCCCGATCGTGAATAGCCAAAAATAGCTAGTACTTCTTCTTGAGCTTGAATTTTTGCTTGAGCAAATGTTAAAGAATTGTTTGCTATTAAATGTTTAATCCTGTTCATTTCTAGATTAGACATAACATTAACATTCATACTTGTTTTACCGGTTAAATTAGATAATCCTGATAATACAAGTTGTGCGCTTGATACACTATTTCCTACTTCATCAAAATAAAAACCGCTAGCACGAATTTCAGCATATGGGAAGTCCATTTGAACATTAGAAACTGAAAATTTTCCTGAATTATCAACTATTTGAGATGTAAAATTTCTACCCGTAGGGTTGAGGGTGTTATTTAGTTCGGCAATATTAATAATTGTACCGTTATTAAATGGGCCTTTTTGAGCAGCTCCTCCTAAAGAAACTAGATTGACAATATAAGTAGGTTCTACTGGTTCCGTTGGACTAGAGCCTCCACCTCCACCTCCACAAGTCCATAGAAAAAAAAGTAAAAATGTTAGGCGTAGATTTTTCATAATTCACAAAATTTAGTCTAAATACTACAGAACAATCAATGATATTATTTAGATTGTGCATTTTTTATGTCTAATAATAAATAAGTTTACAGTGAAAATTTTAATTAAATACTAATTTTTTGACTGATTTTTGATTCATAATAGCCTTCTTAGAAAATTTAAAAGATTTAAATTCTCCTTTATTATAAAGCGAAGTTTGATCTCTGTAATGCGGTGATTTGAAAACTCCAGATTGGCCTGTAGGAAGAATACTAAATCCATTATCAAAATTAGCAAAATCAATAACTCTCCTCATAGAAGAGCCCGCTCTAACATCAAATGGATCGCTAACTGAATAACTAGCAGCTCTTGGTGTCATTCCAGATCCTGCCATCGGAAAAGGACCTGTACTAAAATTGATAAATCTTTTAACTAGCGGATCGCCGTTTAATCGATGACGATAAGTTACTTGATGAACTTCACCCCATGTCAAATCTTTTGGATCGCCATAACTTTTCGTTAAAAAATCATGAGCATCATCAAAAGACTTATTAACAATATCATTAAGCGTTTCTTTTTTGCTTGTTAAAACATTATCCACCCACAATATTGCATTTCCATCAAAAATGCTTCTAATAGCTAATGAACGGATATATTTTAAACTATAAAAAGTATCAAAAGAATCGTTACCAAAACTTTGTAGTTCGTCTTGAAATAAATTCTGGACCAATTGAATGTATATGGCATGAAAAACAACTGTAGCATCTGAGTCGATAGATTCGACTCCATCCCAACCATTTAAAATATCGTGTATTTCATCTCCCTTTTCAGAGAAACCTTCCGAATAATTTTTAATAAATAATGTTGAATACTCTTGGGCAAAAGGAGAAGTAATTTCATTTAAGATAGACTTCATATCTTCTACATCTAATTTAGAACTGACTTTTAATCTCCTATCAATCTGCTCACCTCTGCTAGGATCTGCCCAATATCGAGAAATATAGTAAGGATAGTCATCATCGATTGTTTTATTATTTCCATTGGATATATATCCTTTTTCAGGATTATATACATATGGCATTTCATCAAAGGGTACGTATCCTGTCCAATCATGCTTACTTGTACTGCCATCAAAGGGTATTAATTGTTCTGCTCCTAATCTAATTGGAATTTTTGAATTTGGTCTCCATCCAATATTACCATTTTTATCTGCATAAGTCCAATTTTGTCCAGGTGCTCCAAATAGCTTTGATGCCTCTGAAAATTCATCCCAATTGGTTGCCTTAGCTAGCATAAATAAAGCAGTTGTTTCATCAAATGCATCGAACTCAGTCCACTTAAAAGAAATAGCCTTACTTTGTCCTTTAGCATCAGGATGAATATCGCTTACAATAGGACCTCTATGGGTCGATCTTATAGTCACAGTTTTTTTATCACCAGATTTTAAGTGTATTACTTCTTTCTCAATCTTTAAATCTTTCCATACACCATCTAACATATACTGTGTTTTATCTTCATTTAAAGTTTCAATATAGAAATCCATATCATCTGTCATGACATTAGTAAAGCCCCAGCCAATATGATCATTATGACCTATGACTGGCAGTGGAAATCCGTAGAGACCATATCCTCCAAAATTATAATTATCGCTCTTTAATCTTATCTCATACCACCAAGGAGGTTGATTATAGCTTAAATGGGGATCATTAGCTAAAAGTGGGAGTCCAGTATTAGTTTTACTACCTGAAACCACCCATGCGTTTGAACCATAACCATCCCTATCTGTTTTAAGTATGTTCCTAATTTTTCTAGTATCACTGGCAAAATCTTGATAGCTCTTAAGCAATACATTGTTTGAGGCAATAGTAATAAAGCTATCATTATAAGAGGGTAATATTTCGTTTAGATAGTCTGGCCCTAACTGTTCATTAATGGCACCAAAAAATAGTTCTGAATCCCATCCGCCTTGCAACTCCCATGCCATCATTGTCGATAAAGCAACTATATCTAATGGCTCAAAAATTGGTAATTTCTCAATACCGATTAATTTAAACTCTAAAGGATATTCTGATGGAGATAAGGTTTGTACGTAAGCATTAATACCAAAACATGTATCTTCCAAATGTTGTAATGTTTCAAGTGGAACTTTTGCTAAAGTCTTTTTAGCAATTTTTTCAAATCCTAGTGTACGCAAAAATGTATCTTCTACAAATAATGAATCATTAAGTACTAAACTTAACTGACCTTTATATGCATATTTCATAAATGACATTTGGAATAATCTATCTCTCGCTCCTATGTAACCAGCTACTTTAAACATATCAGAATCATTGGAAGCAAAAACGCTAGGTACGCCAAAGTCATCGAAATAAACTTCAACTGTGTCTTCAACATCTAAATCAGTAATTTTTCCTTCGTAGAGAATATCGGTAGGCTTTAAAAAGTTATTGATTGAAAAAAAAATAAATCCTGTAATCAGAAATAATAAAATGAATGTTTTAGATAGTTTCCCCATACAAGAAGTTAGATATTATTTTTTTAGATACTTAGAAAAATATATACTTTAAAAATAGTATTTGGAGAATAACCATTATTTAATCTATAAATGTGAGAAATTAATAGTGCTTATTTAACAAATAACATCTTCATAGTTTTATTAAAATCTTTAGTTTGAATCTGATAAAAATAAACACCACTACTCACCCTATCTCCATCATCACTTCTACCATCCCAAACAACGGAATAAGATCCAGCAGATTTAGTGCCTTCATCGATTTTTCTAATCAATTTACCTACTGAATTGTAAATATAAATATCAACAGCGTTTTCGTCAACGAGGTCATATTGTATTGTTGTATCCTCACTAAAAGGGTTTGGATAATTTTGATATAACTTATTCTCAGATGGTGGAGTGATAATAATCATATTTGTTTCATTCTCACCCTGTGAATCAAGAATTTCATAAGCAATATTTAACTCACCAATCTCACCAGAAACTTCAATTGATATCATGGAATTGTCCTTATCTAAATTACCAAAAACTAATTGATAGAAATCATTATCATTTTCAAGCACAATCATATTTGATGTATTATTTACTAATGAAAACTTTGTATCTTTTTTTGGTTTTTCAATTTGAATTCTACCACTAGTAATCCCATCGGGTATTTGAATGGTTATAATATTTGTCAATAAATCAATTTCTAAGTCTTGTTGAAGAGTATTATTTATAGATAAAATTTTATTAATTGTTCTATTGGATGCACTCCAAAACCAGTTTCTTGAAAACACATTCATATCAGCAATATCTCCAGTTGAATCAAGATTAGGTGTCATGTAAGGCGCAGTTCCTGCCGCAGGACCAATATCCACGCTTGGCCATGCATTCACAAATGCATTCATATCATTAATATCAATATCCCAATCCGCATCAAAGTCACCCAGTAACGCCTTATAGGTGTTAAAAGACGTAGTAACCGTTTGATTATATGTTGCAGCAGTACCAATAGCACGCAGGCTTAAATAATATGTGGTATAATCTGTTAATGATAACCCAGATAAAGCTAGCTTACTTGATGACAATGTTGTTGTTGTCCAATCCATAACATCATTTAACGCACTTGAAGATGATCCAATGGCTAATTGATAACTCACTGGTGTAAAATTACTTACTGATGAAAAATCTGGTGTAACTGTAATTGCAGATGTACTTCTTAAAAAGCTGTTATCAATGCTATCAATTGCAAATGTCGCTGCCGAAGCAGTTGGAGACGGGGTGCCTACTCCTTGAGAATACCATAATCCATTTCCAAAGGTAGCAGCAACTAAATGGCCATCAGTACCTCGATAGCTTAAAGAATGAACAGAAACATTAGGCATTCCATTATCTTCTGTAAACCAAGCAGTGCTATTACCTTGAGAAACATCATTTGATCTCCAAACACCTTTTTCTGTTGCAAGAAAAACTGTATTATAAAATGTTGTTTCAGAGGATTCATAAGTATTACTACGTTCATAAACTGCCCATCTAACTGGCATATCTGGTAAAGTGCTATTGTCATCAAGATCAATCCAAGTAGAACCTCCATCTTTAGTTTCCCAAACTGAATCAACACCAAAATTAGATATTGACACTAAAATTTGATTATCATTATGCCCTATATCAATAGAATTGATCCAGCCAGATGGCAATTGTCCATTTCCTATTTCAGTAACAGTTCTAGTTCCATCGTTCTGTTGACTTGCATTTGTTATTTTATAAAGATAACCTCCTGTTGCACTACCTACGAACAATATATTATCTGTAAAAGGAGATAAAGCAAGAGAAGTTGCAGCGTAGCCACCTAGATTTGGAATTGGAACTGAGTATGTATCTAAATTATTAGTTGATAAATCGGTATAATTTGACGTCATTAAACATTGATTTTCATCATATGGAGCATAAATTCTTTTTGTACTTCCATCCACAATAAACGGATTAATAAACCATCCTGTATCTGAAAGGCTTAATTCTTTTTCATAGTTAAATGTCGTTGAACTTCCAAAAGAATTATTTGAAACATAATAGGTATTATAAGTATAGGCTGATACTTGCCAGTTATGATCAACTTTATCAATACCTGTATAGGCACCATCTCCTCCTGAAGTCCATATTTCAATATTATTATCTATATCAACTTTCCAAGAGCCATTATCTTGAGTTCCACCAAGAGCATATTTTTTTCCAGTTTCTGGGTGAATTGTCCCATGATAAAATTGTCCTGTAGTATAATTTTCAATTCTGTTATCAAATGTTGGAGATGCTGAAGATGCATTTTTTGATATAAATACTCCCCCATCATTTGCAAAAATTATACTATCAGCTGACACATTAATCATACTATGTTGATCAGCATGAACATAACCTGAATCAGGATAGCCATATAAAGGACTTGGCCAATCACTAATTTTTGTCCAATTAGATGCACCATCCGTTGATCTCCATACATCTAAACAACCAAAATAAACATAATTAGGATCTGTTGGGCTTATACCAAATGATAAATCATAATTTGCTTGACCACATCCGAGCACCTTTCCACCATCTAATGGTATACTACCAATTAATTCTGTCCAGTTTGCACCATTGTCTGCGGTTTTTTGTAATGAAGCAATCTGTCTATCTGTATTACTAATTATTGCATAGCCAATATTAGGATTACTTTTAGAAAATCGAGCTATAACTCTATCAAGATTTGTCATTGAACCAATGACGCCAGCATCAAAGTTTGATTGAGACCAATTTACGCCATCATCCGTAAAGTAAAGATGTCCACCTTGTTTGCTAGTAGTATATTTTCCATTAATTCCTCCAGCCCATAACCTGTTATTTGCATCTAAATGTAAATCTGCAAAATGAAGTCTAGGATTTGCAGAATTAAATCCTCCTGCATAAGCCCAAGAAGATCCTCCATCTGTAGATTTTACAACTCCTTCATATTGATTATGCCAAGTTCCTCCGGGTCCACTTCCTGTTGAGCTAGGTCCAAAACTATTCATTTCAATACTTGCATAAAGGGCGCTAATACCATTCTCGTTTCT
>AQSA01000033.1 GCA_000402815.1 Candidatus Neomarinimicrobium atlanticum
TGGATTGGCATGTAATCAGATTGGAATTAATAAAAGACTGTTTGTAGTAGATATAACCCATACTGAAGAATGTGATACACCTTTAGTATTTATGAATGGTAAAATTGAGGAAGGAACTGGTTCTTGTGTTGACTCAGAAGGTTGCTTGTCGTTACCTGAAATTAGAATTAATGTCGAGAGATTTGATACAATTACTTATAGCTATGTAGATGAAAATTTTGATAAATGCACCAAAGAGTTTTCTGGCATGTTAGCAACTGTAATTCAGCATGAAAATGATCATTTAGATGGAAAGTTAATTACAGACTATGCTACTCCTACGGATCTTTTAAAGTATGATAAAGCACTGAAATTAATGAAGTCTAATAATGTCAGATAAATCTATTAAAATTATATTTTTTGGTAATACAGAGTTTTCTAATCCCGTTCTTATAAAGTGCGCTGAATCCTATAATGTTTGTTCTGTAGTTACTAATCCATCAAAAAAAATGGGACGTGGCCAAAAATTTGTAGATACTCCAGTAAAAATACTCGCAAAAAATTATAAACTAGAGACAATTGAATGCGATAATCTTTTAGATGAAGGATTTATTAAAAAACTTAAAGATATGAATCCGGATTTATTTATTGTTGTTGCATATAAGATCTTACCAAAGTCATTATTAAGTATTCCTAGGTATGGAGCTATAAATTTACATTCATCTCTACTTCCAAAATATAGAGGAGCTGCACCTATTCAAAGAGTAATACTGAACAGGGAGCAAATAACGGGTGTATCTACTTTTCTTATTGAACCTAAAGTAGATACAGGAAAAATCATTGAACAAGCAAAATGCAATATAGATGAAAATGATAATTATGGTACATTATCTGAAAAATTAAGTCTTGTTGGAGCAGATTTAGTTATCAGCTCAATAGATAAATATTTAAATAAAAAAATCGAACCCTATTTGCAAGATGAATCCTTGGTTACTTTAGCCCCAAAAATTACAAAAGAAGAATTTCTTATTGATTGGAACAATGAAGGATCAGAGATAAATGCTCAAATTAAAGCATTTAGCCCTTATCCGGGTGCATATACTTTTCTTAGCGGAAAGCGAATTAAATTTTTTCAATCAGAACTGATAAATAGTCAGTCATCTAGTGAACCTGGAAAGATTGATAATATTACACCAAACTTTTTTGATATTGCATGCACTAAAGGATCTTTGAGAATTTATAAAGTACAAATAGAAGGAAAAAAGATAATGGATGCAAAAGACTTTATATTAGGAATGCCAACATTAAAAGATGGTAGATTTAGCTAAATGAAATTTCTTAAGCATATATTGATTTTTATAAGTACAGGATTATTTCTTGTTCTATTTATTAATTATTTATTGATGCCTACTTATATCAACCAAAGAAGTATGATTGCAATACCTAATCTTGAGGGCTTGAGTGTTTTAGAAGCTGAGTCTATCACTAAATCTGAAGGTATTCAGGTTGTTGTTGCAGATACAATTTTTACAAATGATATCAATCCGGGAATTATTTTAGAGCAATTTCCAGCGGCAGGTAGAGAGGTTAAGTTAGGTAGAGCAATTAAAATCAAGATTACACAATTCAATGAAAAAATATTAGTACCTGAATTATTGGGTAAGACCTTAAGATCTTCTGAAATTGAATTAGATCAAATTGGAATCAATGTAGACTCTGTATACTTTTCTTATAGTCCAAATTATCCTAAAGGCATTGTATCTTGGCAAAGTCCTGCACCGTTAGATAGTATTAGAAAGGGATTTGGAGTAAGGCTTGAAGTAAGTACAGGTTTGGCTCCAAATGACTTTGTTACAATTCCTGACTTACAAGGTATTTTCTATAGCGAGGCTATTAAAAAAATTGATGAAATGGGACTAAAGGAAGGGTCAGTAAGATATGTTAGTCAGGATAAATTCTTACCAAATACTGTATTGAATCAAAACCCGAAAGAGGGTACTAAAGTTTCTCAGAATAGCTCTATAAATTTAATTATTAGCAAATGATGATCTCTAAAGATAGAAGGTCATTATCTAGTTCCATCTTTATGATTGTAATAATCCTGTTTCTATATTCTTGCTCTGAATCTAAATCAGAGGAAAGCGGAAAGGGAGTGGAAGAAGTTTCTTTTGATTACAGCTTACAATTTAATGACATAGATATAATGAGCGCTGAATCTCTACACTATCAATTAACATTTGATATGGTTGGTATAAAATCATTAAATATGTCAATTGAAATTAATGACATCCTTTACAGTTCTTTCAATATCGTAGATATCGATTCTTTTGATCAAGTGATAGATGGAAATCTACCTTTCAATCAGGAAGAAATGAATATTAGAGTATCCTTTATAAAAGATGATTTTATCATGGCTGAAGAGTACCATAGGGTGCCTAAAACAAGAGAAGTCGAAGTACTTACAATTTCTAACAGTTCTAGTGATAAGCATTTTGATACTCTTTTTGATAAAAATAAATTTGTAAATAATAGCAATATCATTTACAATAAATTTAAAAAATATGATTTTGCAAATACAGAAGTAATTATTCTTAATGATATAAATTCATTATCTGAAAAAATAATTGTTGAGCTCCAAAAATTTCTTTTAAATGAAGGATATATTTTTGTTTTAATGAACGATAATATCAAAGATAATAATGAACTGTATTATAGTTTAGGCTATCCTAATATTAAGGCAGTTCGCGGCTCATCAAGAAATCAGTTTTTTTCTTTGCAGGATAAAGATTTCTTAGAAAAACATGCATTTACTTCTATAGATTTAGTAAGTCAGTCTGAAGTTTATAGATATTTTCAATTCAGAGAAGACGAAGAAAAATTTTCCAAAATTATGATTTCAACTGGCGATCCTCTCTTATTAGAAAAGGACATTTTGGGAGGAAAGATATTTTTCTTAACTACTAAAAAAGATTCTGATTGGTCTAATAAATCTTTTGATCTGCTATTAGATGATATTTTAACTAGAATATTTTTTCAAAGATTGATTACTAATGAGTCTTAAAAAAGAAAAAGTATTAATAGTAGCGCCTAGAATATGGAAAAGCGAGAAGAACTACAATAACAGTATTGAAGAATTATCCTTGCTAATAGATACACTAGGATTAAAGGTGTGTGGTGTAATTGAGCAAAAACTAAATGGTATTAACCCTGCATATTTTGTTGGATCTGGAAAAGCAAAGCAAATCGTAGAGCAGGCAAAACTCCTAAAAGCAAATTATGTCGTTTTTGATGAAGACCTAAGTCCTGTTCAAACAAAGAATTTTCAAAAATTAGATGAAAAAATGAAATTTATTGATCGAAGCGGAGTCATTCTTGAGATTTTCTTCAATAATGCAAAATCAAAAGAATCTAAAACTCAGGTAGAGCTAGCTAGACTTCAATATCAATTACCCCGCTTAACTAGAATGTGGACTCACCTTGAGCGACAAATGGGTGGTTTTGGTACAAGAGCAGGAGCAGGAGAGACTCAAATTGAGGTTGATAGAAGAATTCTAAGAAAAAGAATATCAAATCTTAAAAAGAAATTAAAGAGTATTGATTCTGAAAGAAGAGTTCAAAGCAAGAGAAGACAATCGTTCTTCAGAACATCATTTGTTGGGTATACTAATGTTGGAAAGTCTTCTTTGATGAAGGCAATTACTAAAAGTGATGTATTAATCAAGAATCAATTATTTGCTACCTTAGATACAACTGTAAGACGTCTATTTATTGGAAACTCTAATTATGTATTGATGAGCGATACGGTTGGTTTTATTCGAAACCTACCAAACAATCTTATTGCTAGTTTTAAGTCAACCTTGCAAGAAGTTGTTGATTCAAATTTATTATTAATTGTTCTTGATGCAAGTTCTAAAGATTTACAAAATGAAATTGGTACAATAGAAAGTGTATTAAAAGAAATCGGTGCTAATCATATTGATTGCCAGTATATATTTAATAAAGTAGATAAAGTAGATCAAGATAGAATAGCTTATTTAAAAAAATCATTTCCTGAAGCAATAATGGTATCTGCAACTCGAGCTCTACAATTATCGAATATTAAAGATATTATTACTGAAAGTCATGAAGAGTGGTCTACTTCTCTAAAGAATCCATTGCACATGCAATAGTAGCGTCACCAGTTACATTAGTTGCAGTACGAATCATATCAAGAATTCTATCCACACCTAATATCAATGCAATCCCTTGACTAGGCACGTTAATAGCTTCAAGAATAATGACTAGCATGATAATTCCTGCCCCTGGAACAGCAGCAGTTCCAATAGATGCCAAAACAGCTGTTGCAACAATAGTAAATTGATTAGCAAAAGTAAGATCCATTCCAATTGCTTGTGCTATAAATACAGCGGCAACTCCTTGATATAGGGCAGTACCATCCATATTAATAGTTGCGCCCAAAGGTAAAACAAAAGAGGATATCTCTTCTGATACACCTAGATCTTTTTCGCAACGTTTCATTGTTACTGGAAGCGTTGCTCCACTTGAGCTCGTTGAAAATGCTAATAGTTGTACCGGAGCCATAGATTTGAAAAAATGTTTTAAATCCATATTAGTAAACATCTTTAATATAGTAAGATATGTAATGCCCATATGTATGAATAGTCCTAAAACTACTACTCCCATATAAAACAGTAAGGCAGATAGTATGCTTCCAATTTGAGATACATCACCAGAAACAGAGCTAATAGTTTTAGCTATTAAAGCAAAAACTCCATAGGGAGCAAAATACATTATCATCTCCACCAACTTAATAATCATTTGGTTTATCCCTTCGAGGAAAGCTAATACGGGTTGAGAAAATTTTCGATCAATACCAATTAATGCAATTCCAAAAATAATGGATATAAATACTATTTGAAGCATATTACTGTTATTAGAAGCTGCTGAAAACATATTACTTGGAACCATATCTACTAATGGCTGTAATGGGCCTCTATTATTTTGTACAGAGTTTGCTAAGTCTTGCTTGGTAGCTGCAGTGTTGCGATACTCTTCACTTAAAGTTTCTTGAAAATTATCTGGAACAAGCGATCCAGGTTGAAGAACATTCACCAATATTAATCCTATACTTACAGCTACTGCTGTTGTACTAATGTATAGAGCAATTGTTTTCCACCCAATTCTGGAGAGTTTTGTAGTATCAGAAAGAGAAGCAACGCCGGTAATAAGAGATGAAACTACTAATGGCACAGCAATAAGTTTTAAAAGATTTAAAAAAATTGTTCCGAATGGAGATATAAAATCTGAGGTAAAATCTGACCATCCATTGACAGCGCTAGCTATTCCATAAATAGTCCCTAAGACCAAGCCAATAATTATTTTCCAGTGTAATTGCATTAATTAAGAACAAATATATGGATTATGTTTAAATTATTTCAATGATTTATTATGTAATTATCGGAATCTATCTGATTGGGCTACTTTTAATTGGGCTCAGCAAATCAGATTCTATTAAAAACCAAGAAGACTTTGCAGTAGCTGGAAGATCTCTTTCTCCCTGGATATTAGTTGGAACAATGGCAGCAACTTGGATGGGAACAGGATCTGTATTGGGTAATGCTGGAAAAGCATTTGAGATAGGTGCAGCAGGATTTTTACTGCCTATTGGTGGAATGTTAGGCGTATTAGCTCTAACAAAGATAGCAGGAAAAGCAAGAGCTTCTGGTAAATTAACTGTACCAGAGATTATCGGTTCCAGATTTGGAGATACAGCAATGATTTTATCTGTTATGGCATTGCTTACTGCCTACTTAGTGATTGTTAGTTATCAGTTCAATGCTGGTGGAGCAGTAATCTATACAATTTTTCATGATAATTTAGGTTCAGCACTGACTTTAGATCAAGCAACGATAATAGCAGCGCTATTTATTGTTGCATATACTGTATTGGCTGGCTTATTAAGTGTTGCATATACAGATGTTGCAAATGGAATTCTTATGATAACATGTTTTATTATTGCACTTCCAATTCTCTTTTTTCAAGCAGGAGGTTTTGATGGTATGACTGCTAGCTTTGAAAGCAAGGGGATGAGTAATAATATGTCCGTATTTGGAGTGCTTTCATTTAGAGACGTAATCAACTTCACCTTACCATCTTTTTTATTAATACTTGGCGATGCAAACATGTATCAAAGATTTTTTGCAAGTGACTCAGTTGCTTCAGCAAAGAAAGCAACTTATCTATTATTTTTCGCGGTTGTAATTTTAGAGACCTTAATTATCGCTAATGCATGGATTAGCTCTAGTATGATTACTGATATCGCAAAAGAATCACATGTATTAATTTATGCAGCTTATAATTTCTTACCACCATTGGTTGGAGCTGTAATGCTAGCTACAATTATAGGTATTATTATTTCTACAGCAGATTCATTTTTATTAGTTCCGACAACAATTCTAATCAATGATATTTATTTAAGATATTCAAATAAAAAGTATTCAGATAAAGCAATTGTAACGCTTAGTAGAATATTAGTATTGTTGTTAGGATTTTTCTCATATTGGGTCTCAAGAATGTTTGCTGCAGATACTACAATATTTGAAAAGGCGCTTTATGCATTTACAATTTACGGTACAGCAATTACTCCTACATTGTTAGCAGCGTTCTTTTGGGATAAAGCAACAAAGTATGGAGCCATATGCTCAATTATATCAGGAATAGTTGCAACAGTATACTTTGGAAATCAGTGGAGTCTTGATGAAGCGGTAATTCCAGCTTTAGCTATTTCGACAGCTGCACTAGTTTTAATAAGTTATTTGCCACAATCTGATTAGTAGATTTAAGGTAATTGAAATAAATCTTCAATAGAGCATTTGAAAGTTTTTTACTAGATAGTAATTTCTAAAGGTGGACTATTAATGGACTCAACATTATCTTTAATGTCAAAAGATCTTCTATAGTACTCGAAAGATTTTTTAGTACCTTGCCAATCGTNAATTCGACTAATGATAGTCATATTCTTATCAGCTACATTTGATGTACCTGTTACTACATGACCNGTAACATATTTAATGTTTGATCTTTTTTGCGACCAGCTAAGGTATACTCGTTTTAGCATTCTTGCATAGCCGTTAGATTTATATTTTTCCATGATTACGAAAGCGTAGGTATATAACGTATTATATTTACCAAAATTTTCATCATTTACTGCCCATGATTCTTGGCGTAATTCTTCTAATGGAATCCCAATAATATAACCAATGATTTCATCTTGGTATCGTGCAATAAACGGTAAAGATTTTTCAGTATTGAAATACTTTTGTATGGTATCTTTTGTTAAGACAGCTTGCCTGCCATATTCTTTAGCTAAATGCAAAGATATTTCTATAAGCTGAGGATAGTCTTCACGTCCAACTTTTTCGACTTTTTCAATTTGAAAAACATTAGTTGAAGCAATAATTTTTGTTTTTGATGAGTTTTCGGAATTGTGCATTGTGATGAATATTAAAAATTTTTCAATCTAGTATGAAGGCATTTGTTTGATAATGTTAATTAGGTTAAATTTCTTCGATGAATTCTTTTAAAGAAAAACTACACAATACAATAAAAGCAAAAAATTCCAATCTATGTGTCGGCATTGATATTGATAAAAAATATTTTAACTCTGATGTTTCAATTGAAGAGCTTAAAGATTATTCTTTTAAGATTGTATCTGCAACAAAAGATGTGGCAGCTGCTTATAAGCCAAATCTTGCATTTTTTGAAGAATGGGGATCTCAAGGATTTTTATGGCTTGAAGAATTAGTCAAAGAGATTGGAAGTGATCACGTTATTATAGCTGATGCTAAAAGAGGTGATATTGGTAACACAGCAAATCATTATGCGAATGCATTCTTTAATCATTTTAATTGCGATGCTATTACGGTAAATCCGTACATGGGAGAAGAGGCCATTGAGCCATTTTGTTCGCAAGAAGATAAGGGAGTTTATGTTCTTTGTAGGACTTCAAATCCATCCGCTAGCTTTATACAGGAAGATATTTTTGAAAAAGTAATTGAGTTGTCAAAAAATATGAATAGGTATAACAATATTGGTTTAGTTGTTGGAGCTACCAATAGCAAAGCAATGAGCGAAGTAAGAAATACAAATGATTTACCTTTTCTTATTCCTGGTATTGGTGCACAAGGTGGTAGCCTTAAAGATGTTATTAAGATTAATAGTAATTTTGCAGAATCAACCTTGATCAATGTGTCTAGATCTATAATTTTCCCAGGAGATAATAATTATCAGGGTATTCAAGATGCTGCACACAATTTTGCAAATCAAATGAGGTTACACTTTGAACGATAAAGACTATATAAAGATTTTTGAAGACACTGAAGCACTAATGTATGGACATTTTGTATTGTCATCTGGAATGCATAGTGATGCATATTTCCAGTGTGCTAAAGTATTACAATATCCTAAATACTTATCATTATTTGCAGATATTTTATCATCTCACTTTGCAGATCTTTCAATTGACAAAGTGATTTCTCCAGCAATTGGTGGTATTGTTTTAGGTACAGAGGTTGGAAGACAACTAAATAAAAGAACAATATTTTCAGAGAGAGTTGATGGTGAGATGCAACTTAGAAGAGGGTTCGAAATAAAGCCTGGTGAAAAAATTCTTATTATTGAAGACGTGCTTAGTACAGGGGGATCCATTAAGGAAGTCTCAGAGCTCATTTATCAACATAAAGGCAATATCGTAGGTATTGGTATTATTGTTGATAGAAGTATTACCCCTGTTCATTTACATGATAATTTTTTTGCAATTACTAAGCAAACTGCAAAAATATTTGACAAAAATAATATCCCAGATCATATCAAGGATATTCCAGCAATTAAACCTGGAAGCAATATAATTGCTTCCAATAAAGTCTAGAGAGAATAAATGTACAAAAGTTTAAAAATTGGTGTAGCCCTTGGTGGTGGTGGAGCAAGAGGTGCATGTCACATAGGAGTATTAAAGTCTTTAGAACGAAGAGGTATTATACCTGATATTATATCTGGTACTAGCGCTGGGTCAATGATTGGTGCAATGTATGCATCCCACGCAAGTGCTGATATTGTAGAAGAAAAATATACTGAACATGTTAACGGAGAAGATTTTAAAGATTTAGGATTTAGATATATTCCTAATAACGAAAAAGACGATTCAGTTTTTTCTCAAGTATTTAAGCAGATTAAAAACCAGTATATATTAATGGTTAGTTCAACGAGAAAGTCTTTGGTAAAGAATGAAAGATTAGCAAAGGCTGCGAATAATCTTTTTGAAAGCAATCAATTTGATGATTTAAAAATACCTTTGATTGTTACTGCTACAGATCTCATTTCTGGAAAGCCAATGCTTTACAAAGCTGGCAATGTAGTTGATGCTGTTGTCAAAAGTTCATCTATTCCTGGATTTGTAGAACCAACATATATTGATAATAGAATGCTTCTTGATGGTGGGATTGTTTTTCCAACACCTGTTCCTCCATTAGTAGGTGAATGCGATTTTATTATTGCAGTAAATATTAGTAAANCATTCAATACTAGCGAGGAACCCGATAATATCTTTGAGATTACTAATCGAGCTAGAGATATATCTACCTTACATCTAAACTCTTATTTACTAAAGCAGTCTGACTTTGTTATCAGTCCTGAACATAAGGATGTACATTGGTCTGCTTTTGATAGAACTGATGAGTTTATTGAAAATGGATACAATGCAGCGGAATCTGAAATGGAAAAATTATTAATTCAATTAGATTCTATGATAGAAAAGAATGTTGAGACTCCTAAAGAAACATTTTGGAGCAAATTAAAGAAAAGATTATCTTTATAGCACATTCAATGAAAAAATTNATCTCAATACTAGCATATTTTACTATTTTATTTGGACAGTTTAGCGATCCCGCTGAATTCAAATTTAATATCAACAATACCAATCAAGGTGAAGTAGTTATATTGGAGGTTCAGGCGAATATAGAGAATGAATGGCATATTTATGCAATTTATGATGTTCCTGAAGGGCCAGCACCAACCGTTATTAATGTAGTTTCAGATCAGATTGTTAAGGTAGGTAAAATTATAGAACCAGATCCTGTTGTAGAATACGATGAAGGCTTTGATAATATTACTAAAAAACATTTAGGAAATCCTTTATTCCAAGTGCCTATTATTTTAGATAAAAATTTATCAAATGGTATATATTCAGTTGATGTAACAGTCGAATACCAGGTTTGTACAGGAAATTTATGCTATCCACCTAATGAGTTTAGCGGTACTATTGAATTTGTCTTAGAGAGTGGTAATATAAGAGAGCAGTTTACTATTGATAATTTTGACTTTTCAAAAGAGTCTGTATTTAACCGCCTTGAACTTGATGATTCTGATATTGGAGGATTCCTCTTTATTTCATTAATCATGGGATTTGCTGCATTGTTAACACCNTGCGTTTTTCCAATGATACCTATTACTATTTCTTTCTTNTTGAAGAGAGGAGAAGATAAAAAAACTTCGCCAATTAAAGATGCTTCAGTTTATATGCTCGGTATTGTTATGACTTTTACATTATTAGGTATGTTATTAGCTATATTTCTGGGTGCTTCNGGAGCAACACANCTTGCTGCTAATCCTTATGTAAATTTATTTATTGCCTTTTTNTTCATTTATTTTGCTTTTTCACTTTTTGGTTTTTATGAAATTGAGATTCCACAATCATTAAAGCGCTTCTCCCTAGAAAGAGAAAGTTCCGAAGGNTATGCAGGTATTTTATTCATGGCATTAACTTTTACACTTACTTCTTTTACATGTACAGTTGCATTTATGGGTACAATCTTAGTTGCTGCATCACAAGGTGATTGGTTTTGGCCTATTATAGGNATGTTAGTATTTAGTTTAGCTTTTGCATCACCTTTCTTTTTCCTAGCTCTCTTTCCACATTATTTGAAAAAGCTACCTCAATCAGGTGGTTGGTTGAACTCTGTAAAAGTGATTATGGGTTTTCTTGAAATAGCAGCAGCTTTTAAATTNATTAGTAATACAGATTTAGTATGGCAGTGGGATATTTTTACATATGAGATAGTGCTTTATTGTTGGGCACTTATTATGATCCTATGCGCTTTTTATATTGTGGGAATTATTCNCTTTAAACATGATTCTAAAATAGCAGTTTCTTATCAAAGAGGATTNGTCTCTTCAGTATTTTTATTATTAGGTCTTTATCTCTTATCAGGAAATTTTGGATATAATATTAACGGAACAATTGAGTCTTATCTTCCGCCAAAGAAAGTGAAATCAAATTTGAATTGGGTAAATTCTTTGGATGATGCATTCATTTTAGCGAACCAGAGTGATAAAAAAATATTTATAGATTTTACGGGAGTTACATGTACTAATTGTCGTTGGATGGAAACAAATGTATTTGCAAAGAAATCAGTAGAAGAGATAATGTCTAATTATGTTCTAGTTAGCCTTTATACTGATTCTGGAGATAACTATCTTGAAAAGAGAGATTATCAAATTAATCGATTCAAAACAGCAGCATTGCCTTATTATGTTATTTTAGATAAAAATGATTTAGTAATTGGAGANTTTCCTGGTATGACTAGAGACGTTGAANAGTTTAAGAGATTTTTACAAGAAGGCTTAAACTAAATGTGGAACTTATTATCTATGNTATCATTTAAATAAAAAGAAAATGAAAAGAATACTAATAATATTAATCGCATCATCATCCTTATTTTCTCAAGGATCTATGTTTAAGCAGTTCAGTAATTCATTTGCTGATATCGCTGAGAATGTAAATGAGTCGGTCGTTACAATTACAACTACAAATAAAGTAACTATGGATGAAGATGTGCAAAATTTCTATAGATACTGGGGCAGATCTCTTCCAGAAGAATTCGAAAGTAAGTCACTAGGGTCTGGCGTGATTGTAGACGAAGACAATGCATATATTGTTACAAATCATCATGTGATTTTTGATGAAAGAAATGATAAGCCTGTTGATCAAATTATGGTAGAATTAATGGACAAGAGAGTCTTTGAAGCTACTGTTGTAGGTTTAGATCGAGGTACAGATTTAGCTGTCTTACAAATTGAAGCAGATAACATTAAGGCAGTTCCAATTGGCGATTCTGAGCTAGTTAGAGTCGGTGAATGGGTTCTTGCTATTGGAAGTCCTTTTTCAGCTAATTTGAGTCATACTGTTACAGCGGGAATTATTAGTGCTATGGGAAGAAATAATGTTATGCGAGGTAGCGATACATATCAAAACTTCATTCAAACAGATGCAGCGATTAACCCAGGAAATAGTGGTGGAGCATTATTAAATATGAGCGGCGAACTCATTGGAATTAATGCGGCAATAGCTTCAGGAAGCGGTCGATCTAATGCTGGAATCGGATTTGCAATTCCATCGAGTATTGTTACAAAAGTAATGAATGACTTAATTTCTAAAGGATATGTAGTGCGCTCTTTCTTAGGGATTTATATGCAAGATATAAATGAAGATCTTTATGAAACTATGGGTCTTGAATCTAGAAAAGGTACAATTGTCAGCGATATTGTTGAAGGAAGTCCAGCTGAAAAATCTGGCTTAGAATCAGGAGATGTTATTGTTGCTTTTGAAGGTAAAGAAATTACAAATGGTGCTGCATTGAAAAATTTAGTATCCAGTGCAAGTCCAGGTCAAAAAATAACGCTAACAATTTCACGAGAAGGAAAAGTGCAAGACATTAATGTTGTGCTNGAAGAAAGATCTGGAGCTGAAATGGCAAGCAGTAGTAGTAATGATTTTGACAAATTTGGATTATCAGTACTTGACCTAACAGATGACTTAATTGACCAGTATGATATCCAGCGCCCTATGAATTCTGATATTCAAGGCGTAGTAGTAGTAAATATAGAAGAAGGCGGTATTGCAGAGCAGTCAGGCATGTTAGAAGGAGATTTGATTACTCGCATTGGAAGACAAAAGATTTCTAATCTTACAATGTTTAAAGAAGAAATCTCAAAATATGAAGAAGATAAAAAAATTCTATTCTTAGTAAAACGTGGCAATGCATCTAGATTTTTAACACTTAGAAGATAAATTCTAATCAAATTGCAATAATTCAACATTTCTTATAAGTTTGTAGCTAATTCATCATGAGTATAAGAAAAGAAAATCCAAAAATAGACTTTGTATCCAACGAGCACGAGATACTTGAATTCTGGGAAAAAAATCAAATTTTTCAAAAATTAGTAAGTCAAAATTCAGAAGGTAAGAAATGGAGCTTTTTAGANGGTCCTATTACTGCTAATAATCCAATGGGAGTTCATCATGCTTGGGGTAGAACACTAAAAGACCTTTATCAGCGATATAAGTCAATGAATGGATATCAACTTCGATACCAGAACGGCTTTGATTGCCAAGGACTTTGGGTTGAAATTGAAGTAGAAAAAGAGCTTGGTATTAAGTCTAAGAAAGAAGTAGAAGAGCTTGGAATAGAAAAATTCGTTAAGCTTTGCAAAGACCGTGTCAAAAAATATTCAGATATACAAACTGAACAGTCTAAAAGACTAGGTTATTGGATGGATTGGGAAAACTCATATTATACCATGTCCGATGAAAATAATTATGCTATATGGGGGTTTTTAAAAAAACTATTTAACGAAGAAAAAATTTATAGAGGTACTGATGTTGTACCTTGGTCAGGTAGATCAGGTACATCTTACTCTCAGATGGAAATTATCGAAGGCCGAAAATTAACAGTTCACAAGGGCGTATTTGTAAAGTTTCCTTTAAAAGATAAAAAAAATGAAAACATATTAATTTGGACTACAACTCCATGGACTCTTTCATCAAATATTGCTGTTGCTGTGAATAAAAAAATCAATTATGCAAAATTACAGTTAGCAGATAAGTCTATCTATTATGTTGCAGAAACTAATTTAAAGTATCAACGACTAAACAAAGAGTTCACAGAAAAGAAGAACTGGATTGATGGCGTACCAAAGCTAAAAACCTTAGATCAAATATTTAAGGAAAGAGGCGGATATGAAGTGATTGAAGTGTTGAAGGGNGAAGATATGGTTGGTTGGACTTANAAAGGTCCATATGACCACTTAGAACCACAGNAAACAGCTGGAGGCTATCCAAATATTAATCAAGACGTAAAAGAGGGAGAGCTCACCCCTATACAGTGCCATATCGTAATTGATGGTGGAAAAGATTCCGAAGGTCAAGATATGGTTGTTGAAGGCGAAGGAACTGGTATTGTTCACATGGCTGGTGGTTGTGGATCAATAGATAANAAAATTTGTAAAAAAGAAGGTTTTGTAGAGATATCACCAATTGATAATCAAGCAAACTTTATTGATGGATTTGATTTTATGGCAGGATTAAATGTTACTGATCCTGACACAGCTTCAAAGATTATTCAAGATTTAAAAGATAGGAATTTTTTACTTTATGCAGAAGATTATCCTCATATATATCCTCATTGCTGGAGATCCGGAGATGAGCTTGTATTTAAGCAAGTAGATGAATGGTATATAAATATGGACTGGAGAAATAGGATTAAAGATGTTGTTAGCGACATTAATTGGATTCCAGAATGGGGAGAAGATAGAGAGCATAATTGGCTAGATAATATGGGCGATTGGATGATTTCTAAGAANAGATTCTGGGGATTAGCTTTACCTATTTGGACATTTGAAGATGGTAGTTTTTATGTGGTAGGTTCTAAGAAAGAATTAAAAGACCTNTCCGTTGAAGGGTGGGAAGAGTTTGAAGGAAATAGTCCTCATAGACCTTGGATTGATCATGTAAAAATTAAACATCCTGACTCCGGGCTTATTGGTAAAAGAATTCCAGATGTCGGAAATCCTTGGCTGGATGCAGGAATCGTTCCTTTTTCTACTCTAAATTACTTTGAAGACAAAAAATATTGGAACGAATGGTTTCCAGCAGATTTTATTACAGAGTGTTTTCCAGGTCAATTTAGAAATTGGTTTTATTCACTATTAGCTATGTCTTCTTTTCTTGAAGACAAAGCCCCATTTAAAACTCTGCTTGGACACGCGCTAGTAAAAGCGGAAGATGGGCAAGAGATGCATAAATCAGCAGGAAATGCTATATGGTTTGATGATGCCGCTGAAAAGATGGGTGTGGATGTTATGAGGTGGATGTATACAAGACAGAATGTTGAGAACAACTTATTGTTTGGATATGATAAAGCCGATGAAGTCAGAAAAAGATTAATCAGTTTTTGGAATATCTATTCCTTCTTTTGTACTTATGCAAGCTTAGATGATTTTAAACCTCATTCTGAAAAAATAGATAAAAATGATTTAACATTATTAGACAAATGGATTATTTCAAAAGCAAACTTATTGATTAAAGATTCTACTGTTCATTATGATCATTTTGAAGCAGATAAGCTTGTAAAGAAGGTAGAGTTATTTATTGATGACTTATCTAACTGGTATATTAGAAGAAATAGAAGAAGATTTTGGAAAAGCGAGAATGATAAAGATAAGTTCGTAGCATACCAA
>AQSA01000034.1 GCA_000402815.1 Candidatus Neomarinimicrobium atlanticum
GCAACTTTTTATAGTGAATTCTTTGGGTACGACTATTTTAATCGCGAAATTAATTTCTTTGATAATATTCCCGTACCAGCTAATTATACCATTGGACCCGGAGATGAAGTTATTATTTCGCTTTGGGGTGAACATAATCTCCGTAAAAATTTTGTTATTAATAAGGAAGGCCTTATTTATTATGATTCAATTGGATATATCAATATTTCTGGAAAAACAATTTTAGAAGCCCAAGCGTTGCTTATTACAAAATTATCAACAATTTATTCAACATTAAATGATGGTAGTGAATCAACAAATTTGATGATTGAACTAGGAACTCTAAAATCGATTAATGTTTATTTTTCTGGAAACATTAAAGAGCCTGGTATACATCTTATTCATCCTTTTTCAGACATTTTCTTAGCAATAGTTCAGGCTGGAGGAGTGGACAAAAATGGTTCATTGAGAGATATACATCTCATCAGGAATAATAAAAAAATTGAATCAATAGATTTTTATTCATTCTTTAAAACGGGAAAATCTTCATTTAAGAATCTCAAATTAATTGATGGAGATACTATACATATTCCTTCTGCTATATCGACTGTAAAAGTAGATGGGCCTTTTGAAACTGACAAATTATATTTTGAAATGAAAAAAGGTGAGACTATAAAAGACTTACTATTATATGCTGATGGTTTAAAGTCTATTGCTAGCTCCTATTTCATTGTTGATACCACCTTACCAATTGCCGATCGTATTACTGACGATAATGCAAGAACAACATTTGTTGTTAATTACAAAGATATTAATCTTAATCCTTTAAAAGATGGAGACATTATCTCTGTTAAGGATATTGGAGAGGTACAATCAACCGTGCAGATATTAGGTAGAGTGAAAATTAGAGGATATTTTGCAGTAAAAGACGCATCTTTAAAAACTATTCTTGATTTAGCTGGGGGATTTGATGACCCTGTTTATAGAAAGTCAATTAATGATGAAGAAATATTAATTCTAAGAAAAACTTCTGAAAAATATTACGGGGAAGAATTAATGTCGTCATATAAAAATTCCGAAAACTTCTTGCTCCAAGCTGATGATAAGATTTTTGTTTATGAAAATTCAAAATATAATGAAAGTAGCTTAGTTAGAATTGAGGGAGAAGTTTATAAAAGAGGTTCATTTCCACTTAAAGAGAATATGACGTTAGGTGATTTAATAGAAGCCGGGGGTGGATATACTCCGAAAGCTTCCCAGAAAAATATCCAAGTATTTGTAGAAACTATGACACTTGATGATTTTGGAGAAAGTACTATAAAAAAAGAGTTTATTTTTAATGCAGGCACTGATTTCTTATTAACAGAAAATACTGTAGTAAATGTATTACCAGATGTGAACTTAGTAAGAGTCATGGGCAATGTTTTTAGCCCTGGACTAGTTGCTTATAAATCTGGTATGACAATGTCTAGTGCCATAGAGTTAGCAGGTGGTTACAAAAGATATAGTATGAAAAAAAGGGCTTATATAAAAAGAGCAAACGGAAAAATAGTAAGAGCTAAGATTTTTAGAGGGAAAGGAAAAAGAGTTTTCCCGGGCGATACTGTATTTGTTCCAATTAATCCAAACCCTCAAGATTTTGAAATAACTACTTTTATTTCAGATCTTTCAACAACCTTAGCAAATATTGCAGCTATACTTCTTATAGTTGAAAATCAAAATAATTGATTGTATGACTCTAATTCTTCTGCGTCATGGTCAGAGTGAATGGAATTTAAAAAACCGTTTTACAGGTTGGAAAGATGTATCTTTAACTGCTACTGGCATTGAGGAAGCTACTTTTTCAGCTCATCAGCTTATTGAAAAAAAAATTAAAATTCATAGTGTACATACATCTATTTTGAAAAGAGCAATAGAAACTACAGATATTGTAACTGACATTATCGGATTCCCTAAAGAAAATATTCAATATGATTGGCGCTTGAATGAAAGACACTATGGAGCATTGCAAGGACTAAATAAATCTGAAACTGCTAAAAAGTATGGTGAAGAGCAAGTACTTATATGGAGGAGAAGCTATGATATAGCACCTCCATTATTGGACAAAGAAGATATCAGACATCCAAAGTTTAACAAAAAATTTAAAGCCATAAATCAAAAACTACCTGTAGGAGAAAGCTTAAAAAATGTGATTGAGAGATTGAATCCGTTTTGGGAGAAATATATCAATGATATTAAAAATGAAAAAGGCAGCCATTTAATAATTGCTCATAGTAATTCATTGAGAGCAATTATAAAAATGCTAGATAGATTATCTGATGAAGAAATTTTATCAGTAAATATCCCGACCGGAGTCCCTTTAGTATATCAGCTTGATAAAAAATTGAATGTATTAAGTAAAAATTATTTAATTAATGATGATGAATTAAAAATAAAACAAGCGATAATCAAAAATCAAGGAAAGGCATAGTGAATTTAGATTTTTCAAATATAAAGGTTCTCCTAATTGGAGATTTTATGCTAGATCATTATATAGTAGGTACATCAGTAAGGATGTCACCAGAAGCTCCTGTACCTGTAGTAATTCCAAAGAGTGAATATTTAATACCTGGAGGAGCAGGAAATGTAGCTATGAATTTAACAGAAATGGGAGCAAACGTATCATGCATAGGATGTATTGGCAATGATAGTTGGGGGAAAAAACTAATTTCGATTTTACAAAAAAATAAAATTGATACACAATATATTGAAATAATTAATAGCCACCCGACTACTCTTAAGCAAAGGATTTATTCTGATAATAGACAAGTAGCTAGGATAGATACTGAACAAGATAGAAATTGGATCCCTAATTTAAAGGTAGAAAAATTATATAATCATTATGATGTTATAATATTGTCAGATTATGATAAAGGCGTTTTCTTTTCCCCTTGGTTTAAATCTAAAAAAAATAATGTAATATTAGATCCTAAGAAAAAAATTGATCATATATGGAGCAATGCAAATATTGTTACCCCTAATTTAAATGAACTCAAAATTGCATCTAAGCTCAATGTAGATAATGATAATAAAGTTGTAGAAGCGTGCCGTATTTTAATGGAAGAATTTCAAAATCTTGAATATATAGTTGCAAAAAAAAGTGAAAGAGGTATAACAATAGTTGGAAAAGATAGTTATGTAAAGCATATATCTCCCCATGAAGTTAAAAGTCCAGATGTTACAGGTGCAGGTGATACGGTAATTGCAGTTATGAGCGTAGTATATGCTAAAACAAGAGATATCGAATTATCTGTGACAACTGCTAATATAGCAGCTTCGATTGTTGTTGGCGAGTCTGGTACAGCAACTATCAATTTAAATAAAATTAAAAAATTAATTGAAAAAAGATAAAGGATATAAAATGAAATATATAGTGGTAGGCGGAGCTGGATTTATAGGAAGCAATTTAGTAAATCGGTTAGTTGAAAAGGGACATGAAGTAGTAGTCATAGATAATTTTTCTACAGGAAAAGAAGAAAATATTAATCCTAAATCGACACTTTATAGAATTGATATAAGCGATACATCTAAAAGTGAAGAGTTAACTAGTATCATGAACAAAGCAGACTCAGTTTTTTTGTTAGCAGCCAAAGCGCGCGTCCAACCTTCAATTGAAAATCCTATGGATTATGAACAGAATAATACAATTGGAACATTAAATATCTTGAAATGTGCAACAGACGCAAATGTAAGGAGATTGGTATATAGCGCATCTTCTTCTGCGTATGGAGATTCTGATATTTTACCATTAAAAGAATCTTTTCCTATAAATCCATTATCTCCTTATGGAGCACAGAAATATTATGGAGAAGTATTATCAAAAATGTTTGCCCATGTTTATGATATTGAAACAGTTTCATTGAGATATTTTAATGTTTATGGAGAAAGACAAAATATTGCTGGAGCTTATGCTTTAGTCATGGGCATTTTTGCTCATCAGAGACTTAATGGGGAACCAATGACAATTAGGGGAAATGGCGAACAAAAACGTGACTTTACATATGTTGGAGATGTAGTAAATGCTAATATTCTTGCATCACAATCTAAAAATGTTGGTAGAGGTGAGGTAATCAATATTGGAAATGGAGATAATAGATCTATCAACCAAATTGCCGATATGATTGGCGGAGAAAAGAAATATGTTGATCCTGTAGTTGAGCCTATGGAAACACTAGCAGATAATTCTTTAGCAAAAGAACTTTTAGGTTGGGAACCAATGGTATAATTAGCTGGTACGGGAATATTATCAAAGAAATTAATTTCGCGATTAAAATAGTCGTACCCAAAGAATTCACTATAAAAAGTTGCTTCTTTAGAATCAAGAGATGTTTTTTCAATACCACTATCTTTTAAATTACTAACATTGACAAGAGTAGGCTTTGCAGTCTGTATATCTATGTCCGTGTCTAAATCAGATACAGATTCAGGGGTTTTAAGTTGATCCTTAATTAGATCAAGCTGGGCATTGTTCATACCGTTGATATCGTTCATTGAAATTTGTGAGAATGCTATTGTGAAGAAACTGATAACTATGATGATTTTTTTCATTTTATAATTTACCTTTAAAAAAAAAATTAACAAATAGTAAATGAGATATTTATCGAGCCTATTGCTATAGAGAAAGCCATCTATCGTTCTCTAGTGTCCAATCGACTACTTTCTCTAATCTTTCATATGCCGATTTAGGGGTCCATCCCATATTTTTCATTTTTTCACCATCCAACGCATATCTTAGGTCGTGTCCCGGTCTTTGCGAATGAAAATCTACCATTTCATAGTTAAGATCTTTGTTTTGTGATTGTGCTATAAATTGCGCTAATGCCAAATTATCAATTTCATCTTTTCCAACAATATTAAACTTTGGACATTTTGCTCCTGTATTATCTGGCTGTAATGCATCAATGCTATAATTATATAAAAATAGTAGTGCATCTGCGACGTCTTCAGCATGAATATAATGACGAGATCCTGCAACTGTCTTTTTTGCATTTGCATGCACAGTAACTATTTCACCATCCCTTGCTTTTTTAATAACCATTGGAATATACTTTTCCGGATTTTGTCTTTCTCCAAATACGTTCATAGTATGTGTAATAAGCGATGGTAGCCCATATGTATTCTCGTAAGCAACTACCAGCTCTTCTGCCCCAGCCTTAGATGCTGAATAAGGATTCGTAGAATTATATCTATCATTCTCCTTGTAATTTATACCCTTGGGAGCCGGTCCAAACACTTCATCCGTACTAAAATATGCAAATCTTTCTAGATGGTCTAATTTTCTGGCATAATCTAAAATATGTGCTGTACCTACAACATTATCCATTACAAATTCTAAAGGATAAGTAATCGATCTATCTACATGAGATCCTGCTGCGAGATGACTAATGTAATCAACTCTACCTATGGTGGCTGCAATCTCCGGATTGAGCTCAGCTTTTAAGTCGTGGTGAATAACTCTTACTCTTTTTTGTTCGGACTTAGGATATGCAGTTACTACTTCATTTAATCTATTCAGATTACCACTAAAATCTAGTCTATCTAGCGTAATAATCTTCCAATCTGTTGTTGATAAAATTTTATCAACTACATGATGAGCAATAAATCCTGCACCGCCTGTAATTAATATTGTTTTACTCATTATTTTTTTATTGTATTAATAATTGAATCAATTTCTATTTCAGAAAGGTAAGGATGCATTGGTAAACTAACAATTGTTTGTGATAAGTTTTCCGAAATAGGAAAATCTCCATTTTTATAACCTAAATAATGAAATCCTTTCATTAAGTGGATGGGATATTTATAGTATATAACATTTGGTATATTGTTCTTTTTCAACTTCTCTACTAATTCTTCTCTTTTTTTATGCGAACCTAAGGTGATGGAAAATAATGCATGCGCAGAATGATAATTATTTGGGATATATTGAGCATTATTCAAAAACTGTCTATAATAATCATTAACCTTGTTTCGCATTTCTAGTTCTTCATCAAAAATGGTAAGCTTTTCTAATAATACTGCAGCTTGCATACTATCTAGTCGCCCATTTAATCCAATCACTTCACTATTATATTTATCTGAACTGGTTCCGTGAATACGAATTGCCTTACATTGTTCTGCTAAATTATCATCATTAGTAAACATAGCTCCACCATCACCATAACATCCTAGTGGTTTTGCTGGATAAAAAGATGTAGCAGCAATATCTCCAAATGTACCTACTTTTTTTTCTCCGATTGAAGCACCAAAACTTTGTGCTCCATCTTCAATGACTTTTAGATTATATTTTTTGGCTATACTCTCAATTAATCTATATCGTGCAGGGACTCCAAATAAATCTACTGGTATAATTGCTTTAGGCTTAAGCTCTCCGTTTTTAATAGTCTCTTGAATAGCAATTTCTAGTTTTTCACAGTCTATATTAAATGTAGAATCATATACATCAACAAAAACAGGGGTGGCTCCAAGCAAAGCAATCACTTCTGCCGTTGCAACATAAGTAAATGGCGTAGTAAATACAGCATCACCAGGGCCTATACCCCATGCCATAAGCGGAATTAACAATGCATCTGTACCAGATGAACATGAAATCGCATGCTTTACTCCACAATACTCTGCTAGTTTTTCTTCTAATTCATGCACCTCTGGACCCATAATATAGGCGCCATGATCTAGAATAGTATTTAACCTTTTCTCTAGAGGTTTCCGAATACGTTTTTGTTGTGTTTTTAAGTCTAAAAATTCCATAATAATAGGTTTAAAATTACCACAATTATAGCCTGAAAGATAAAAAAAATAATTACGCTTGAATTATGATATAATACCATTAAAAAAAAATGAGTTGTATTGATAGTAAATTAATGGTTGCGGTTCTTCAATAAATAGGCCAAATTTGCGGAGAGTACATAGCTTGTATTCTTAAGTTAATATATTAATATATGAAGATAACCGAGAAAAAGGAGTTAAACATGAATCGAACGATTCTTGGTGCGCTATTTGGAATTGTAATGATTTCTAGCGCTCTCTTTGGTCAAGGCACCGTCTCTGGGTCTGTTACAGACGCAGACGGAAATGCTTTGCCAGGAGCAAATGTTGTGGTTGAAGGAACTGCATTGGGTGCAGCTGCTACGTTAAGTGGTGCTTACTCAGTAAGTGTTCCTAATGGTACATACACAGTAACTGCTAGTGTAGTGGGTTATACATCAGAAAGTGCAACTGTAAAGGTTTCAGATTCTAACGCATCTGCAAGCTTTTCATTAGCATCATCTTCCGTCGCGTTAGGCGGAGTTGAAGTACTAGCTGATCGTGTAGACAATACCTCTGCAATCCCTTATGATGACTATACNAAAGCTGATATNGATTTCAGATTAGGTGGTCGAGGATTGCCAAAAGCNTTATCAACCCTACCAAACGTTTACGTTGAAAATGGTGGTGGTTGGGATGATGAAAATGTATATGTTCGTGGTTTTGACGATCGTTATACATCTTATCTNATTAANGGNATCCCTATGAATGACATGGAAAATGGTAATTTATACTTCTCTAACTGGAGTGTATTAGCTGATGTTGCATCAGTAGTACAAGTTCAAAGAGGAGCAGGATCTGTTAATTTAGCAACACCAAGTTTAGGTGGTGTGGTAAACTTTATGAGTATGCCAGCATCTTCTGANCCAAGTGTTGTAGTAAAACAAGAAGCAGGACAACACAGCTATTCAAAAACAGGTATTACTATTAATACTGGTTTAATGATGGATGGCAAGCTTGCAATGGTAGCATCAGCATCTAAAAGAACNGCTGANAAACTATTTGCAACAGGTACCTACACAGAAGCATGGTCNTATTATTTCAATACGTCCTATTCTTTTGATGCAGATAACCGTCTTGAATTTGTTGCACTTGGATCACCTCAAATTCATGGTCAAAATTTTTGGAACAATCGTGTTTCAAACTACAGCCATGAACTAGCCCGCGATATGGGTGTTGCNGAGGAAGATCTAAGAACTGAATACGGAATGGANTATAACCCAAGAGCAGANAATCTTGATACACCTTTTACAGGTAAAAAAGCNACTGCTAGTTGGCTACCATTTGATGGCTGGAACAATCGTTCAGCTGACATGTATTCAAGTACATTAATTAATGAAAGAGAAAACTACTTCCACAAACCAATTGTACAATTAAACTCATATAATAAGTTAAATGATACAATGACTTTAGCTAGTTCACTTTACTACTCAGGTGGTGAAGGTGGTGGTTCAGGATCTGCTGGTTCCATTAGATGGAAATCTGACGGTTCAGGACGTGATTATGATGAGACTATTCGTCGTAACAGATTGGACTTTGTTGATGGTTTCGGCTATCAATCTAGAGGTATCCTAAGAGGAAGTAGAAATAATCAAGCAACTTTCGGTGTAGTTTCTAAACTAGACATGAAAATAGATGACATGTGGTCAGCTACTTTTGGTGTGGATCTTAGAACTGCAGAAGTTGAGCATTACCGTGAAGTTTACAACCTATTAGGTGGTGACTTCTACCAGAATTCATCGAATCCAAATTGGAGTGCAGATGAACAAAAAAGAGGTCTTGGAGATAAAGTGTTTTATGACAACACTAACACAATAGACTGGATGGGTGGTTACGCTCAAGCAAATTATAACGATGGAATGGGAACAACTGGTTTCGCGATGTTTGGTGCTACTACAGCTAGCTATACAGCTGAAAACCACTTTTCAATTGAAGAAGAGAAAATCGAAGCAGATGCTGAGATGGGCTATCAAATGAAAGTTGGTGGAAGTAAAGCATTAAACGANACATGGCAGTTGTTTGGTAACATGAGTTACTCAGCAATGACACCATCGCTTGATAAATTAATAGATGATGTAAATTATCAACTAAACTCAAACTTTGAAAATGAAAAAGCTACTTGGGTAGACTTTGGTACCAGATTTAAATCAGCTAACGGCCAATGGGCTGGTAGTATGAATTATTACTGGGCACTATGGTCTGACAGAAACCAAAGTGGCACTTCAGAGGCTTTAGATGGTACAGAGTCATTCTTTAGTATTTCAGGATTGAACGAATTGCACAAAGGGTTAGAATACTCTATTGCATATCAACCAATTCCAGTACTAAGAATTGACATTAGAGGTCACGAAAGTGATTGGAGATTTACTGATGACTTATCATACACTTACAATGAAATTGAAGCAGACGCAAGCAGCGAAGAAACATTCGAACTTTATGTTAAAGACGTAATGATTTCAGGTGCTCCACAGTCACAAACCAATTTAATTGTAACTGGATTCTTTAACAGATTAAAAGTATCTGCTGAAGCACAGTCATTCTCTAAACAATACCCTAGATGGGGTTATGATGGTGCTATTCAGGACTTAGCATTCTTATTAGGTGAAGGTAATACTTTTGCTGAAGATGCTTATGTAACTGGTAACACAACTCTAGTGAACTTTAATAGTGCATACACAACAGAGCTTATGGGTAAAGCGGTTACTTTCAACGCATCCGTATTCAATGCAACTGACGAACTTTACGTTGGTGACTTTGTTGACGCGTATGATGGTTCTGGAGACGTATCTGACTTAAGAGTTAGAGTCGGTCAACCAAGATCATATAATATTGGAGTGACTATTAACTATTAATCTTATTATTACAGATTAGTATTAAATAAAAAACCCTTCAATTTATTGAGGGGTTTTTTATTGGAGTTTTTTTTGGAGAGCGCTTAACTCTTCGAGCAATGCTTTGTCAGGAGAAGTATCCTCTTCTTCCATTCTTCGAATTTTATCCCTTAGAATTGCAATTTCTTTCTTTACTGGATTTCGCTTTAACGTAGCAATACAATCATCTAAAATGGTCTGTTCATATTCTTTATCAGGAACCTCTATTGCTAGGGAAGCAATCAAATTACGTTGTTCTGGTGATCCACCAATTAATTCAAGAATCTGTCCTGGCTTATACCCCTTATCACTATTATCAATTAATACTTTTAAAACATTATAAAGTAGTTTATTGCTAAATAAAGCAATGGGCATCGTTGGAGCAAGTTCTGGGGAATGTAATGCTAGCTTAATCAATTCTAATTGCGCCTTATCTTCCGATGAACGATAGTGAGTGACTTCAGTTGTACTTGAATCACCTTCTACTGGTGCTTTGTATCTTTTTTGTTTAAGAGAGCTAAAACGATCAAGCACTTCGGCTTCTACAACGCCCAATTCATTAGATAGCTTTCGAATTAAATCATTTCTAACCATACTATCGGGAACTAACTGTATTTCACCTATACATTCATTTAAAAATTTTGATTGGTCTGCAGCACCTTGACTTAAAATATCTTTATGTTTTATAATAAAGCTTATAGGATGTGCTGCTGTCTTAATGAGCGATCTAAAAGTTTCTTTTGTATTACTATCTTTTTTGAAAAAATCATCAGGGTCATCGCCATTTCCTAAATATAAAACTCTTGTTTCAATACCGTTTTGTAATAAAACATAGCTGGTACGAATAGCAGCATTAATACCTGCACTGTCGGAGTCATAACAAAGAATAACTCTATTAGTATACTTTTTTAATGCAACAGCATGCTTACTAGAGAATGCTGTTCCAGATGTAGCAAGCACATTATCAAATGATTGTTCAACTAAGCGTAAAAAGTCAGTTTGACCTTCTACTAGAATTGCAAAATTTTTCTTACGGATATTAGGTTGCGTTTGATACGAACCGAAGAAAATCTTACTTTTTTCAAAAAGCAAAGTTTCAGGAGAGTTGAGATATTTAACATCTTCTTTTTCCGATAAACTTCTACCGCTAAATCCAATAATTTTTCCTGAAAGACTAAAGAAAGGAAACATAATGCGATTGCGGAAACGATCAATGAGTGGTCCTTTTTTTGACTCTGAAAATAATCCAGATTTTTTTAAAATTTGATTATCAAACTTACCTTCAAGCTCTTTTAAAAGACTATCCCAGCTATCAGGGGCAAATCCAATTCTAAATTTATTGATAATATCATCATGAAAAGCTCTGTCTGTAAGGTATTTTTTTGCCTTTCCTTCTGGTTTATCTTTAATATTGTTTTCGAAATAAATACATGCTAATTCATGGATTTCATATAACTGATCATACAGATTGTTCTGCTCTTTATTACCAAGTTCAATTATTTCAATGCCATATTTTTCTGCTAAGGAACGTATTGCTTCAGGAAAACTAATTTTTTCATATTCAATTAAGAACTGTACTGCGNTTCCACCCTGCGCTGAACCGAAATCATACCACATATTTTTTTCTGGCGCTACACTAAAGGATGGTTTTGTCTCTGATCTAAAGGGACTCAAACCAAAATAGTTTTGTCCACGTTTTTTTAAATCTACATATTGAGAGATTACATCTAGTACATCTACTTCTTCTAAAACTCGATTAATTGTTTCTTGTGCTATTCTTCTCATATGGGCATTGTACTTGACATTGATTTACTAATATAATCTTTGAAAGGCTCCAGTAAAACAAGAATTTGTGATTCGCTATAAAGAATGTCATAAATCTTATTAGATATGAAGNTGTCAAAAAACCATATGAAGATTGTCANTAATATAATTGTTTTTAAGCCTCCAAATAAAAATCCAAGCAATTTATCTATTGCAACGAAAGAAAGTGATCCATCAAAAAGAAATAGGAGTATGCTAGTAAGAAATCTTGAAATCATAATTGAGATAAAAAATATAAATCCAGCGGAAAGGAGAAAAATCCATCTTGTATCAATATCCAAGAAAGATGACAAAAAGACTGTTAAATCAAAATAAAAAAAAATGGCAAAGAATATACCTACCCCAATATCTATAAATTCAAATATAGCATCTATGAATCCCTTCTTTATACCCAGAACCGCATTAAAGCCTATTAGTAAACAAAAAAGTATATCTATAACCATATTAAGACAATAATTCTTTTAAGAGATTTTGTGCCACTCCTCCATCAATTTTTCCAGCACCTTTTTTCATTACCTGGGGCATTACCTTTCCAAAATCTGCCATACTAGATGCTCCGGTTGCTTCGATAACAGACAATACAATTGACTTAATCTCATCTTCTGTCATCATCGAAGGCAAATAAGCTTCTACAATATTCAGTTCGGCAGTTTCTTGATCTACTAGATCATTTCTTTCGCCCTGTTTATACAATTTAATAGACTCTTTATGTTGCTTAGCAGCTGTTTGTAACACTTTCATTACTTCACTGTCTTCTAGTGGCTTACCTGTGGCAATTGACTTATTTTTACATTTAGAAATTAGAATACGTAAAACTCCTACTTTTGCTTTGTCTTGATTCTTCAATGCATCTTTTAAGTCGATTTCTATTTGATGTAACATAAATTTATTCTCCCTCATTAATAGTTTTCATTGCTAATAATAGCTGATCTTGGTTGGATTCAAATCCAATAAATCGTCTGCCTATTTTTTTGGCAACAGATCCAACGCTTCCAATGCCCATAAAAGGATCCAAGACCCAATTCAATTTGAAACTACTTCCCTTTAAAATTCTATGAATAATCTCATCATAATCTAAATGGAACCACAGATTATTTTTGATTTCTTCTGGATTAGGGCTATTAATATTCTTTCCATCTACAATATAATTTTGATTGAAAATATAATCATTGGTCTTTGTAGCAAACCAAATATCTGATATAGTATTCTTCCACTGAGACAGGCCTTCTTGTTCAGATTTTCTCTCTGCAGTAATTCTAGATTGGACATTAAACTTCTTTTCTAATACTGAGTGATACATGGAAGAAGATTGCCAAGGACAAATAATATAGATTGATCCATTTGGTGTTAATACTCTTTTAGATTCTTCAAGCCATCCATCTACCCAATCTACATAATTCTCAAATGTTGGGCTTTTCCCTGACAAGCTATTACTTTTGGGTTGCGTCGTTGGCTCTGTTATAATTAAATCAATAGATTCATCTGGTATATTTGCTAAGCCATCGATTGGGTCTGCTAAAAATAGGCCTTCATGAAGCTTGTTCGTAAATGCCATATCTTCGTTTGTCTTTATAGCAGGCAAATAACGATTTAAATCTTTTACTGTAAGTATTTCATTTTGCATGACTACCAGAATTTAGTCTTATAAAGTTAATTTAAAAATTGTAAGTTTATTATCTTGAAACATTCATATAAAATAAAAATTGCCTTGAGTGGCTTACCAAAAAAAGATTGGTGGGGTTCTGGTATCGTAGCCTACCAAGATAATGATATGATGGTAGATGGAGCAAAACCTAAACAGACTATATTAGAGAGTGAATATCATAAACTAGTAAATATGGTTAAATCTGTTGGATTAGAAACTACTATCGTTCCATTTTCAAATGTATTAGAAAAAGAAGAAAAATTTGACTTTATTTTTATGAGAGATCATTTTTTATGCAATACAGATAAGAAAATAGTTATGTGCAATATGCGTCTTGAGGAACGTCTAAATGAAGGAAACTTTGTAGTCGAAACAATGGAAAAATCTGGATATATAGTTAGCTATTTACCAAATAAAGATTGTTTAGCAGAAGGTGGAGAATTTTTTTACTTACCTAAAGAAAATATTTTATTAGCTGGTTTATGTCGCAATAACCTTAAGGGCGCTGAATCCATGGCAGAATTAATGGAAGTCGATCAGTTGCATATCATTGAATCGAGTGGATACCATCTTGATACAGCTATTTGCCCTATATTTAATAATGAATATGATTGTATAGGTATTAACTGTGCTAAAGAAGTATTTAATAATAAGAACTATGACGTTTTAAGTCATTTATCGAAAACTTATAATTGGGAATTGTTAAATATTGAAAATCAAGATAGCAAAAAATCTTTAGTTGCAAGATCTGCTATGAATTGTTTGACTTTACCAGCCNTACTAATAGGTACAAGCCCAATTAATAATAAAAAAGTGTTAGATTTTGCGAATCAGCATGATATTCAAATGCATGTTTCTAATGTATCTCAATTCAACTTGAGCGGGGGTTCCGTACACTGTCTAACTAATGAACTATTTTAGATATTTAAGACGGAAAATCATCATCTAATGATTCCCATAGATACAGTGTAGCAATACTTTGATATGGATGCCATTTCCTAGCTATCGATTCTATATCATCCATGTTATCTACGCCATATAAACTCTTAATAACATTAATGACCGCAAGATCTCCTTTAGGGAAAATGTTCAAGTCATGTTTTGAAAAAATTAGAAACATATCAATTGTCCAAGGTCCAATACCTTTTAACGAGATTAGCAAATTTCTAATTTCTTTACTGTCGTTTANANAAGATAAGCTATTAATCATTTCTAAATTATTTTTATCAAATAAGTTTTCTATATAAGATTTTTTTTGATGGGACAACCCTATTTTCTTCCAGTCCTGCTCTTCCCATTTAAATTCACTATTGGGTTTATTAAAACTATGAAACTCTAAAAATCTATTATATATCGTATTGCCTGCTTTAGTTGAGATTTGTTGAAAAATAATATACTTAATAAGGTCATGTAAAAAATTATCTGATTTTCTGAAGGTTGGTATTGGGTAACTAGAGATAAGTTGTTTTAGTATGGGGTCATTAGCTGACAGAGTGTCTAGGTATTCCGCTTTGATAACCATATATATTATTTNTCTTTGAAAAATTCCCAAATCAATCGTGAAGTATCTAAGTCATNACCCCAATCCTTCTTGAACCATGTATGACCTTCATCCTGCATGGTGTATAGAACTACCTCTCGACTTCCATCGCAACCATATGAAATAAGCTGAGTAGAGTAAATTCCATCTCCGTTGAAATCTGGAACGGTGACTTCGGACTGATTTTGACAATTATTGTAGTTTGCCCAGAATGAATGTGCATTCTCTACATTATAACTCCAAGAATTTCCGTTGTAAGGAACTACTGTATCAGATGTTCCATGAAAATGAATGATACTTTTTTGATTTGGTGGTACGCAGTTATAATACGCTGACATTGAGCCTGTAACAGAACCAATACTATTAATTTCATCTAATTCACATGCCAGTCTATAGCTCATAAATCCACCCAAAGACATCCCAGTTGAAAAAATCTTATCATCAGCAATATTATAGTTTCCTTTAAAATACTTAATCAGTGCGGAAAATAATCCTACATCATCCACTTCATTAAANGTGGAAACTACATTCACATTCCAGCCAGTGTTATTAGTGATATCAGTTACTCCCTGCACATAAACTACTATAAAATTTTCTTCGTCTGCAATGCTATCAAACCCAGAATAATTTCTTATAGAAGGTGCTTGACCTGTATATCCATGTAGTACAAATAGCAATGGAATTGGGTCATTAGTTGGATCATAATTAGGTGGAGTATGCACAATAAAACTTCGAGTATAATTTCCAAAAACAGTAGAGAAGGATGCTGTATCATCATTATAGTTAGAAATTAATTCTACATTCAAATCTATTGTAGAACCTCCATTGTTACCTCCATT
>AQSA01000035.1 GCA_000402815.1 Candidatus Neomarinimicrobium atlanticum
CTCGCTCCAGCACAAATACGTAATATTTGACCTAAATTATGAGGATCTTGTACTTGATCTAGAATGACATAACAAGAATTAGTTTTTTCTGTTTTTGGAAGAGATGAAAAGGTAGATACTTGAGCTTTTATTAATATTCCTTGAGATCTATTAGTATCAATTTTATCTCTAAATCTATTTCCGTCTAATATATTTACCCTATCCTGAGACATGTTTCCACATAACGTTTTCACGTTATTATGATTGTATGCCGGAGAATCTTTTTCAACATAAACTTGTGTAACTTCAACAAGATTAGATTCCATAGCGTCGTGACAACCATTAATGCCATATATTGAAATACGATGTTTTGTAATTTTGTCCATAAATTTTGCTTAAATTTAGGAAAAAAATTGATGATAAAAATTAAAGAATCAGAATTACGCCTTTCTTTTATAAGATCTCGAGGTCCTGGAGGTCAAAATGTAAATAAAGTTTCTACCGCTGTTCAATTAAAGTATAATATTGTTAATGCTGAGATTCCCGATAAGATTAAAAAAAGATTTTTTGAACAATACAAAAATAAAATTTCAAAAAATGGCGACATAATTATTGTTGCACAATCTTATAGAACGCAAAATAAAAATAAAATAGATGCTATCAATAGGCTAGAAAGTTTATTTTCAGATATAAAAATTCCTATAAAGCGAATTCCTACGAAACCTTCTTGGAGTTCTCAAGTTAAAAGAGTGGAAAGTAAAAAAAAGAGATCAGTGTTGAAAAAAAATAGAAAAAAGGTTATGCTCAATGAGTAAGTATATTATTATTTTATTTATATCATCTTTTTTGATAGCTCAAGGTGAAATTGAAAAAAAAGATTTTTCTATTCCACCTCTATTGCAGGACGAAATGACAGATCTTGAATTGATGTTAGTTGCAAATATAAATACAAATGAAATTCTAAGTGAATTTTTAAAACTAAATGCAATTTCCAACTCAATGAAATTAAATGCACCAACATATGATCGTTTTGCTCGTAAAAATAATATTGGAATGTTGCTGCCTGTCAATACCTCATCTTCCCTTTATCTTGATGCAGGTATTCAAGGTTGGGTTGAAGCAAATAAGTATATTCAAGAAAATAATGATAGTTATTCCGTTGGATTTTTTGGAAGCACTGGAGAAAAATTTAGTTACTATAATTCAAGAAAAGGGTATGTAGATACTGATAATTATTTTAAAGATTCTTGGGACAAAAGATCCACCGATGATTACATCCGCTATATGCACATATCGCCGTATATGCGCCATTCTGAAATAAACACTATATATGACCCAAATAGAACTCAATAAAGCCCTAGACGGGGTAACCGATTGCAGTGATTCACTATCTGGTGAGCAAGTATTGGGAATTAGTACAAATTCTAAGGAAATTATTCCTGGCTTCATATTTGTGGCTATAAGGGGAACCAACTTTGATGGTAATGATTTCATAGATGAAGCTTTAGATAGGGGAGCTATCTGTGCTATTACCGATTCAATGCTTCCGAATCATACCATTGCTCTAGCTTTGAAACCGAATTTATTTTTGGGATTATACTTCTCATAGATTGCTTAACACCTGAACGCATAACAGAAGTCATTTTTTGTGCAGAAACTGTTGATTTTATAGATCTATCTAAATAAAGCGGAGTTAGTTCTTTAATTCCCGATTCTACAGATTTTTCTACTGCAATTTTCATTCTAGAATTCTTGATAATTGGTAGACCTAGATGAATATGGTAGCTTAGTTCATTCTGATTCACATAAGACTCTATCACTGAACCCTCTACTATATTTTTATTTGTAAAATTATCTATCCGGCAATGATAAGTACCACCCTCACCATCAGTAAGCCATATAGTAGAATCTACCTTAAACCTTAATACATTGATTAAATGATGAGATTCATCTTTATCCAAAAAAAAATTATTATTTTGAATATTAGCTTTATCTACAAAAGAAAACTTACTCACGATTTATCTTATACTTTAAATACAGAAAAGCTCCACCATAATCCTTCTTACTATGAATAGGTTCTTTTACTTTTAAATAATCATATCCCAATCCAAATGAAAGAGTATTTGAAGTATTGGTATTAAAGTTTATTCCAAAACCTATAGATCCTCCTGGACTAATTTGAGTATCTGCTTCAGACCATCTTTTTGAAAAACTTCTTATACTTTCATCCCCATCAATTGATATCATTGGACCCATAGCAAAAAGTATATATGGCTCAAAATTATTTGCAATCTTTCCTTGAAATGGATAATAATTCAATCTAAAGTACAGAGGAAGCATTGTAATATTTTTTTCTCCTATAACCTTATATTGATTGAAGAAAGGGTCATAAACTGGATACTCATCACTTCTGATATCATAAAATCTTAAATCAGCTCCGATAGATAAATTTTCTTTAGAAAATTTTTCAAATTCATATCCAAATCCATAACCATTATTCGTAAACATAAAATTAAGATTATTGGATTTTTCTTGACTAAATAGTGACGAAGAAAATGCCAATGCTATTACTAGCTTTACCGCAGTTTTAATTAAAAAAAATGATGATATATATCTATTCATGATCTTCAAACTCCGCATCTTTTACTTTTTTATAATCTATTTTTGTATCTTTTTTTATTGTAGATATAGTTTCTTGTTTATTAAAAAATCTATATACCATAAATAGTACACCAGCTGCTATTATCCATTTCATCATAATTTATGAGGGATTAAAATATCTTCTTCCCTTAGCAGGCTCCTGAATCACCTCTAATAAATTCTCAAAATCTTCAGAATTATTAACGAAATCAATATTGTTGGCATTGATGACTAAGAGAGGTCTTTCGTCATAATTCACAAAGAATTCTTGATACTTCTCATTTACCTGATTGATATATTCAGTTGTAACGCCTTTTTCAAAATCACGTCCTCGTTGCTTGATATTTTTCATTAATCGAGATGTATCTGCTTGTAAATAAACTACCATGTCTGGCTTAATAATATCTTTTTCTAAAATATCTGCAACACTAGAATACAATTCGAATTCAGCTTGAGACCGCAATGTGAACTCAGCAAATAATCTATCTTTCTCAAACATATAATCAGTAATAACACCTTTTTGAAATGCATTTAATTGTTTGATTTCTTTCTGTTGCTGTTGATATCTTTGCAACAAGAACCATACTTGAGTTTGAAGAGCATTACTATCTGGATCTTCATAAAATTCTTCTAAAAATGGATTGCCTTTAAAATCTTCAAATACTTTTCTAGCATTCAATTTTTCAGCAATCATTTCTGCTAGACTTGTTTTTCCTACCCCTATAGGGCCTTCTATTGCTATATATGAATCTAATTGGCTCATGCTTTCTTATCGATTAAGTATTTATCTACTGTTGAAGTATCAGGACATTTTTCTAATAAATCAATCATCTTATATTTTGTTCCAGGAAAAACCTTATCTGGAATAAGCTCTGCTAATGGAACTAAGACAAATTTACGCAATAAAGCGTGTGAATGTGGAATAGTAAGTTTATCAGTCTCAATAAAGGCATTTCCAAACATAATAATATCGATATCAATTGTCCTTGGAGTATTTTTTTCTCTTTCTAATTTACGCCCTAACATTTTTTCTATATCGTGAATTTTATCAAGAAACTGGAATGGTGTAAATACTGTTTTTAATTCGACTATAATATTAAGAAAAGAAGGTTGATTGACATTATACAAGGGTTCTGATAGGTAAAATGAAGAAGTCCTTATTTCTGTATTTTCTATATAAGAACCAAGCATAGCAATGCATGAAGCAATATTAGACTCCTTATCTCCTAAGTTTGAACCTAAGGATAGATAAATAGTATCAGACATTACTTTCCTTGGTCATTTCCACTTCTACAAAATCAAGAGATGTATCAATTGGTAGCTCAAACTTTCTTACCCTTATAATCGCTTTTAAAGGATTATATAGCCTTACTATTTCATTAAGAATTTTATTGCATAGCGTTTCTAAAAGATCAAAATTATCTGATGAATTAATCTTTTTTACAACATCTATAACTTCAACATAATTAATCGTTTTATCTATGTTATCATTACTATTATTTATTTGATTTTCAAAAAAAAGCTCTATATCAAAACCTAGATTAACTCCATCTCTTTTTTCATTGTCATATAAGCCATGAAAACCAATGAGTTTTATATCTTTTATTGTAATTTTTTCCATAGACAATATTACAAACAAAAAACCCTCAAAGATGAGGGTTTTTTATGTATTTATTTTATAAAAAACAACATTACATCATGCCGCCCATGCCGCCCATACCGCCCATGCCCATATCAGGGGCACCGCCAGGCATTGGAGCATCTGGTTCAGGTTGATCTGTAATAGCTGCTTCTGTAGTTAATAATAGTCCAGATATAGATGCAGCATTTTCTACAGCTACTCTAGATACTTTAGCAGGATCAATAATTCCAGCTTTGAACATATTAACATACTCGTCATTTCGAGCATCATATCCAAAATCATCTTTTCCTTGAAGTACTTTCTGAACAACAATTGAAGACTCTACACCAGCATTTGAACAAATCTGACGTATTGGACCCTCTAAAGCACGCCTCATAATATCTACTCCAACTTGCTCACTAACTGTAGCTTTAACATTTTTAAGCTCTAAACTTGCTCTAAGCAATGCTACTCCACCGCCAGGAACAATTCCTTCTTCTACAGCTGCTCTAGTAGCATGTAATGCATCGTCTACTCTAGCTTTCTTTTCTTTCATTTCTACCTCAGTAGCAGCGCCAACATTCAATACAGCAACTCCTCCTGATAATTTTGCTAATCTTTCTTGCATTTTTTCACGATCATAATCAGAAGTTGTTTTTTCAATTTGAACTCTGATTTCGTTTACTCTCGCTTTTAAGGCATCTTTTTTACCACTGCCATCAACTAGTGTTGTATTGTCTTTATCACTAACAACTTTTTTACAAGATCCTAGATACTCTAAAGTAGCATTTTCAAGCTTATATCCCTGCTCTTCAGATATCAAGGTTGCGCCAGTTAAAATAGCGATATCTTCAAGCATAGACTTTCTTCTATCACCAAATCCTGGAGCTTTTACTGCTAGGACCTTAAAGGTACCTCTTAACTTATTAACAACTAGCGTTGAAAGTGCTTCACCTTCAATATCTTCAGCAATAATTAAAATAGGTCTACCAGCTTGAACTACTTTTTCAAGTAAAGGTAATAGATCTTTCATATTGCTAATCTTTTTATCGTGAACTAAAATGAAAGGTTCATCTAATTCTGCTTCCATTGTATCGGAGTTAGTTAGAAAATATGGTGATAGATATCCTCTATCAAACTGCATACCTTCTACAAATTCAAGATAAGTTTCAGCTGTTTTTGACTCTTCAACGGTAATAACACCATCCTTACCAACTTTGTCCATTGCTTCAGCAATTTTTGAACCAATCTCTTTATCATCGTTCGCTGAAATTGTAGCAACTTGTGCAATTTGTTTAGAATCAGGAATATCCTTAGAAAGTTTTGAAATAAAATCTATCACGCTATCCTTAGCAAGATCTATTCCTTTCTTAATTTCCATAGGATTTGCTCCAGCAGTAACATTCTTTAAACCTTCTGCTATAATAGATTGAGCAAGTACTGTAGCTGTTGTTGTTCCATCTCCTGCTACATCTGATGTTTTTGATGCCACCTCTTTTACCATTTGTGCACCAACATTCTCTAATTGATTTTCAAGTTCTACTTCTTTTGCAACAGAGACTCCATCTTTTGTAACGGTTGGAGATCCAAATTTTCTCTCAATTACTACATTTCGACCTTTTGGTCCAAGTGTTACTCTTACTGCGTTTGCAAGCTTATCTACGCCTCTTTTCAGAGCTGCGCGAGCTTCTGTATCATATGCTATGTCTTTAGCCATTTTGTAATCTCCTTTAAATTATTGCTAATATGTCACTTTCTCTCATGATAAGAAGGTCTTTCCCTTCATGATTGATTTCAGTGCCTGAATATTTTCCGTATAAAACTTTATCACCAGATTTAACTGTCATTGAACTATCTTTTTTTCCTGGCCCTACTACAAGAACGGTACCCTGTTGGGGTTTTTCTTGTGCAGTATCAGGCAAAATAATTCCACTAGCTGTTTTTTCATCAGCAGCCATTGCTTCAACAATAACTCTGTCTTCAAGTGGTTTAATTTTAAGAGCCATTTTTCCTCCATTATATAACTTATTTTATTAAAAAATTTTGCGGTTGAATTTTAGTATAAATACTCAGAAATATCAAACTAATTCTATTTTTAAAAAGATATTCTTTAAAAACTATTTTCCTGTACTCCCAAAGCCGCCTTCACCTCTACTAGATTCTGATAATTCTTCTACCAGTTCAAATTCGATTGGTGAACTATCAACAGCCACAAGCTGAAAGTATCTTTCTCCGCTTTTAACATGATAATCTTCACTATAAATATTATCAACCATTCCTACCAATTCCCCTCTATAGCCACCATCAATCAGTCCAATAGAATTAGCTAATCGAATAGGAGTTTTAGAAATACTTGATCTAGGAAATAAGTAGTATGCCTTATTATCTAAATTTTCACACGCAACCTGCAAATGAATAGGTTGGGTAGAATTACCAGGAATAACTTGGTCATCTACAACGAATAAATCTAATCCAGCATCACCAGAGTGGAAATGAGAATGATTTTCATATAAAGCTTTTGCTTTATCGTTAAAAGGTTTAATTCTTAGCTTCATTTTTATGTATTACTGTACGAATAGGGTATGGAATCTCAATACTTTCTTGTTGGAAACGTTTATGAATTTTCTTTATAAATGCATTTAAAATAACATTATGATCTCCAAATTTCTTTCCTTGAAAATAAATAAAGAAATTAATACTTGACCCAGCAAACTCTCTAAATCGAATTGTTGGCTTATAATCCTTGCTGACACAGTCAAGCTCATCGTAAATATTTCCTGCCACTTCTAACGCTACTTTTTCTACGTGATCTAAATCACTGTCATAAGAAACACCTATTTGAATTGGAACTCTGAAAGCTGCATCCATTGAAGTATAATTTTTTGATACAGATCCCGAAAGGACGGAGTTTGGAATTGATATTACATTATTGGCTCTTTCTTGAATAGTAGTATATCTCCATCCAATATTTTTAACATATCCTTGGTATCCATTACTTAGCTCAACATAGTCTCCTTCTTTCATCGTTTTACTTAAAATGATATTAATACCACCAAATAAATCTGAAAGAGTGTCTTTCAAAGCAAGAGAAACAGCTAAACCACCAACACCTAAAGCAGTGATGAGTGGAGTAATAGATATTCCAAATGATTGTAAAACAAATAAAAATCCTAGTGAAAAAATAGTAGCATTGATTAAACCCTTAAAAATACCGGTCGATGGAAGTGATTTATTATTTTTTGACCAAACATCAAGAAGTCCTAATGATACTCTAGAAGCAGTAATAGTCATTGACATGACTAAAAAAGAAAGTATTATTTTTGAAATGTACCCATTATATGGGTCTCCAAAATTTATATCATTAAAAGCTACTGAAAGAGAGCCAAGAAAAAACCAAAACACAATAACAGAATCAATAGCATTAATAACGACGTCGTCGCCTTTCCATGAACTGCTATCTGACAAGTTCTTTAGCTTACTAAATAAGTATCTTTTAAATAAAATACCCAAGAAAGTTCCTACTACCACAATTATTAGTGGCATCAAATTCCAAGTTAAAGTCACTTTATCTCCTTGTATTATATTTATTATATCTTGCATCAACTTTATTTACTCATCAATTTCATTACAATAACAATGGCGATTCCTATACCAAATCCTACTGCATAGTCATCTAAGGCAACACCTACAGCAACACCGACTCCAACTCCAATTCCANTCATAGCTCCAGTTGTTAATTTTTTCATTTTATACTTCNTTTATATTAAGTTTTTTGTATCTNAGGGTACATTACTAATAAAACTTTACTTCGTCAAGCAATCACGAATTTAAATTTTGGGCTCAACCCAATCATTATTGTCTTTGATTAAAGCAATTAGCTCATCTACAGCATTTTCACTGATAATATTTTTTTTAACTATATTCTGACCTTTGTAAAGAGAAATTAGTCCAATACCTGAACCTACATAACCATAATCTGCATCTGCCATTTCTCCTGGCCCATTCACAATACATCCCATAACTGATATTTTAAGACCTTTTAGATGACTAGTATGCTTTTTAACAAGTGCCGTCGTTTCTTGTAAATTAAATTTTGTTCTTCCACATGATGGACATGAAATATAATCAGTCTTGAAAATCCTTGTTCTAGTATTTTGAAGTATTGAAAAACTAAGCTCATTAATTTTATCCGAATAATTCAAAGATTCTACCCATAAACCATTACCATAACCTTCCAATAAAAGAGATCCAAAATCAATAGAACTTTCTACAACTATTTCTTCAAAATCTTTTGAATCATAAACGCCTTTAAGTATAACTGGATTAAGAATATTATGTTTTTCAAAAAAATTAAAGCTTTTCTTCATATCATAACTACTATATCCTTCGATATTTAATACAAAAATAACATTTGATGGCATTGAACCAACTATCGTGTTAGTAAGCCTGTTCATATCTAGTTGTACAAAATTTAATTCTTCTGATTTAGTATCTGCTTTTCTATAAGACTGTAATGATTCAAAAAAGGGAAACAGATTTGTTTTTTTGCTTTCAATCCATATATCATAAGGAGTAATATATTTTTGACCTTTTTCAATATTAGAATTTTGTTTTTTAAAAATATAATCTGGTACACAGTCTTGGAAAGGCTCACTAGAAATTGAAATTACTACTGGAACATTATTTGCTCCTATATTAACACAACCGTTAGTAGATCTTTTCATATATGAGACTGAACGAGAGTCATCATAATCAATTGGATTTTTGGAATCTAGACCATCAATTTTTTTTAAAATCTTGTCTGCAACAGGAATTTCAAATTCAGGATCCTCTGTAAGAGAAACTCTAATGGTATCTCCTATACCTTCAGACAATAATGTACCGATTCCTAATGCAGATTTAATTCTACCATCAATACCATCTCCTGCTTCTGTTACTCCAAGGTGAAGAGGGAAATGCATATCTTCTAATTTCATTTTATGTACTAATAATCGATATGCGTGAATCATTATCAGTGGATTACTAGACTTCATAGACAAAACTACCTGATCAAAATCATTCTTATTGCAGATCCTTAAGAATTCGAGTGCTGACTCTACCATGCCTAATGGAGTATCTCCAAATCGATTCATAATTCTATCAGAAAGAGATCCATGATTAGTACCAATTCTCATTGCTGTATTATTTTCTTTACAAACATCAATAAGAGGAACAAACTTTTCTTCAATTTTTTTTACTTCTTTATTATAAGTTGCATCATCATACTCTACAATTTTAAATCTTTTGGTGTCAACGTAATTTCCAGGATTGATTCGAACTTTTTCAACAATTTTTGCAGCAACTAATGCGGCTTTAGGTACAAAATGTATATCGGCAACAAAAGGAGTTTCATATCCTTTTTTTCTTATAGCTGACTTAATATTTTCTAAATTTTCAGCCTCTTTTGTATTTGGAGCAGTAAATCGTACGAGCTTTCCTCCTGCGTCAATAATTCTAATAGCTTCTTCAACACTAGCATTTGTATCGAGGGTTGATGCTGTAGTCATAGATTGGGTTTTAATAGAATGATTACTTCCGATATCAACAATACCAACATTTACACTTACAGTTTTTCTTCTCATATTTATCTTATCTTAAACGTTGTAAGAGATAACAGTGCAAACAAAATTCCAATAAGCCAAAATCTCACTACCACTCTTGATTCAGGCCACCCTTTAAGTTCAAAGTGATGGTGAATAGGTGCCATAAGAAATAATTTTTTAGGAGTACCATATTTTTTCTTAGTCCATCGATGATAAATGACTTGAAGAATTACTGATAATGTTTCGATAACGAATACTCCTCCAACAATAATTAGGAGGACTTCTTTTTTCAACAAAATTGCTAATGTTCCTAAAGCCGCTCCACTAGAAAGAGATCCTACATCTCCCATAAAAATTAATGCTGGCTTTGCATTAAACCATAAGAACCCTAAGCATCCACCAAAAAATGCAGCAGCAAAAATAGTAAGCTCACTTGCTAGTGGGATATAGGCGATGTTTAAATAATCAGAAAAATCAACTCTACCTGATATATATGAAATAACTCCAAATACTGTCATAGAAATTGCTAGTAATCCTGCGGCTAGTCCGTCAAGACCATCAGTAAGATTAACTGCATTTGATGTTGCTGAAACAACAAGAATTACAAAAGATGCATAAATCAAAGGATAGTAAAAATTAATTGATGCATTTTTTAAGAATGGTACAAAAGTAGATAAAGTATATTCTCCATATACATTGGATTGAATAATAAGAAAAGAGATGAAGATACCTAGCATTGATTGCGCAATTAACTTATATCTTCCCTTCAGTCCACCTTTTTTCTTTTTAACAGACTTTATATAGTCGTCATAGAAACCAATACACCCCATCCAGACCATTGAAAAACAAATAATTCTTATAAATAAATTGCTTGTATCAGCAAAAAGTAAAGTAGGTATAATTGTTGCAAGAATGATAAGCACTCCGCCCATAGTTGGCGTACCTTGCTTCTTATGATGACTCTCCGGACCATGATCTCCAATTGACTCCCCAATTTGTAGCTCTGTAAGCTTCCTAACAATAACTGGACCAAAAATAAAACTTATTAACAGTGAAAGTATTGCACTTGCTCCTGCTCTAAAAGTGATATAATCAAATAGATTTAAAAAACTAAAGTAATCTTTAAATGGCTCTAATATTTCATTTAACATAATTTATTATATCTTTTATTACTAAATCCAATTCCATGCTTCGAGAACCTTTCAATAAAATTGCATCATTTTCCTGCATTATATTAGAAAGTGCCTCAGATAAGCTTGCTTTCGTATCAAAATGTAGTTGTATTGGGATTTTGTTACTATCATTAATAACATTTTTTGCTAAATCTCCATAACACATTATAATATCAATCTTTTCTGAACAATAATCTCCAACCTCTCGATGAAATCTTATCTCATCACTACCAAGCTCTTTCATATCCGCAAATATAAATATTTTTCTTTTACTGTTATATTGTGCAAGATTATCAATTGCTGCTTTAACAGACTCAGGGTTTGCATTGTATGTATCATCAATTATAATAGTGTCAGCTAATAGAGAATAAACTCGTCCTCTTCCTTTTGGTAAGGTAAAATCTGCTATCATTACAGAGAAAGCCTCCTTATCATTATTGCTCATAAAATCTTTACAAACTTCATAAGCCAGAGAAGCATTTTTTAAAAATACTTTATTATTTTTAAAAGGATGATCTGATAAATTGATTGAAATATCAATTTCTTTACCATAATAATGTTTTTTAGAATGATTAAAAATTGATTTTTTCTCTTTTCGTATATTACCAATTGAACCAAAACCTTCTAAATGAGCATCTGAAATATTTGTAACAATCCCTATGTCTGGCTTAACAATTGATGACAAGTAATCAATATCTCCTACTTGATTCGCTCCAAGCTCTAGAACATATATTTGAGAAGGGTCATTTGAGAAAGAAAAAATCGTTAAAGGAACTCCAATAGAAGTATTAAAATTTCCTTTTGTTTTAGAAACCTTATTACCGCACTTAGCAAGCACATGTGAAATCAGATCTTTGGTAGTTGTTTTACCGTTGCTTCCGGTTATACCAATAGTTTTACCCTGAAAATTATTCATCCAGATTGAACAAATATTTCCAATAAACTCCACTAAATTTTCTACTGTAAAAACATTTTTATTTTTGTGTGCTGACTGAGTAATGACATAACTTGCACCATTAGATAGTGCCTGATCAATGAAATCAGATCCGTCAAAATGTTCTCCTTTTATTGCCAAAAATAAATCATTCTTTTTGACTAGGCGACTATCTGTAGTAATGCCATCAACAGAGCAAAGCTTATCCATTTTTAGTGCATCAGAAAGATATTTAATAAATAGATCGGTTTCAATGATGTCAATTCGCATAAAAACTCTCTATAATTTTTCTATCAGAATAATATATTTTTTTTCCATCAATTTCCTGATACTCTTCATTTCCTTTTCCAAAAATGATTAGTATGTCGTCCGAACATAATTCTGCCAATGCTTTTTTTAGACCATTCTCTCTTTTGGTAAAGACTTGATAAATATGCTTTGAAAAACCTTTTATAATATCATCATTAATATCATTTATATTTTCAAATCTAGGGTTATCTGGAGCTATATAACATTGCATTGCAAATAGCTCAATTACTTTTGCCATTTCTACTCTTTTTGATTTATCTCTGTTGCCACCAGCTCCGAAAAGGACTTTAATATTTTTATTTCTATATATATCTTTTATTGATTTTAAAACATTGGTATATGCATCTGGGGTATGTCCATAATCGCTTATGATAAGTCCAGGCCCACCATTAACAATAAGCTCATATCTTCCAGGAATAACTTCACACAAACTAACACCTTCTTTAATGGATTCGATATCAACTCCTATTTCAAAAGCAATAGCTGCAGCTAAAATAATATTCTCAAGGTTATATTGTCCTACTAGCTTTGAATAGATATTTATTGACTTTCCTTTGAAATTAAAGCTAGCGGTAGTACTGTCATGGTTAAAATTAGATTGTTTGCACTGAAAATCAGCATCTAGATCTTTAAAAGATATGGTGCTAGTATTTTTATATTTTCTACATATAGCCTTTCCATAAATACTATCATTTAATATCAAGCTTGATCCATTATCTTTAACCAAACCAAAGAGTTTTTTCTTTTCATTGAAGTAACTATCAATTGTGCCGTGATAATCTAGGTGATCTAAAGTAAGATTAGTAAATCCTGTAAAATCAAATTCAAGATTATCAATTCTATTTTGTGATAAAGCATGCGATGAAACTTCAAATATAGCAAATTCGTATTTTTGCTGAACTGCAACACTAAGTATTTTAAAAATATCTATAGAATCGGGAGTTGTTAATCCAAAATTTTTATCTACTATATTTGGAATAACTCCTAAAGTTCCAACTTGAAGCACTTTTTTACCACATGACTCAAGGATACTTTTTAATATAAGTGTCGTTGACGTTTTGCCATTGGTACCTGTTACTCCAATGATTTTAATTTTTTTTTGTGGATGATCGTATAAATTGGCTGAAATTTTTCCAACCACCTTTCTACAGTTTTT
>AQSA01000036.1 GCA_000402815.1 Candidatus Neomarinimicrobium atlanticum
TTAAAAAATTTGATATACCATTGGAGCTAGAAGGTACAGAGTTTACAAAAAATGTTTTAAGAGAAATTATAAAAATTCCTTACGGAAAAACAAAAAGCTATAAACATGTAGCAGAAAAGATTAAAAAACCGAAAGCCGCACGAGCAGTTGGAAGGGCTAGTGGAGCTAATCGTATTCCTATAATTATTCCTTGCCATAGAGTAGTTGGTAGTAGCGGTGAATTAGTGGGTTACAGTGGAGGTGGAGGCCTTTTATTTAAGTCGTACTTACAACTTTTGGAGAAGAAATGAGATTTTATAAATATACTATTGCCATAATATTATTTTCTTTATTGAACTCACAAGACTTAACATGGAATCAAGAAATCGTTACTTTTGAAAGTGCAAATCCCTTCTCATTTGAAGAAATTATTACAAACTTAGATAATGAACCAATTCAACAGGTTTCGGGTATACTAACATTACCAGAAGATTTTAATCCAAGTATTAAATATCCTTTAATTATAGGAGTAGCAGGGAGTTTGAACTGGGGTCCTCATCATTTAAAATATTTGAAAATGTTTCAAGAAATGGGCTTTGCAACATTCCAATTACAAAGTTTTGATAGTCGCGATGTTGATTCAACAGTAGGTAGTCAAGTGGAAGTAACCACTGCCATGGTTATTTTGGATAGTTATCGAGCCTTAGAAACACTTAGCTCTCATCCAAATATTAATACTGACCGTGCAGGAATTACAGGATGGAGTCTTGGTGGAGCTGTTTCTCTTTACGCTGCATGGCTACCATTGATTAATGCAATTAATGATGGAGAATTTATGTTTGCTGCACATTTACCTGTTTATCCAGGATGTATGGCATATCCATATCCAAGCAAAAATATGAAATTTAGTATTGCTCCTGTTCACATACTTATTGGAGATCTAGATGACTGGGTTCCTGCAGCAGCATGTACCGAACTGATAGATAAGGTTCATGCAAGCGGATTACCTCATAATATTGATATTACGATTTATGAAAATGCTCATCATTCATTTGATCGAGTATCAGAAGTTACGGTGAATAAAGAGGGTTATACATTAGGTGACTGTCGTTTTCCAATGAATGAAGAAGGAACGCTTTGGTTGAGTGAGTATTGGAATATTCCAATTAATACACCTTTGAGACAAAAAATAGCATTATTGACTTGCGCTGGAAGAGGGCCGAGTATGGGTGGAAATAATGAAGCTAGAGAAAAATCCTTTAAGTTTTCTGCAGAATTTTTTATAAAGCATCTTAAGAATTAGATTTTTAATATTAATATTGATTTAAATATCTAAAAATACATACCTTTATATTGTATGCAAAAATACGCTATAGCCCTAAGTGTTTTATTTCTATGGGCTTGTGGTGGTGGTGGTGGTGGATCGTCTCCTACAGAACCCCAAGAACCTGCACCTTCTTCAAATTTTACAGCTACACCTACATCAGGTTTTCAACCATTAGATGTTGTATTTACTAGTACTTCTTCAGGAGTAATCACTTCATATGCTTGGAATGTAGATGCCGATACATCAATTGAAAGTACTGCTTCAACACATACGCATACATACACAGATGTAGGAACATATTCTGTAACATTAACAGTAACGGGACCTGGGGGTAGCAATACCAAAACGGTAACAGATATGATTACCGTAAATTCTGCTGCACCAACCCCTACAACAAATACTTCACAAACAGTACAAGAAGACGGCACAACAACAATTTCTCTTACTGCCACTGACCCAAACGGACAAGCAATTACTTTTGCTATTTCGACCGATCCTACCAATGGAACAGCAACTTTAAGTGGAGTAGATATTACTTATACACCAAATGCAAATTTTTATGGTTCAGACAGTTTTGCTTATACTGCGTCTAACGGAACATATACCTCTGAACCGACTACTATTACTATTACAGTTTCGGGGGAAGATGATGGAGATCCTACAACCAACGATGTGAGTGCAACCACAGATGAAGATACAGCGGTTACAGTTGATTTGGATGCCACCGAAATTGATGGAGAAAACTATTCCTTTACTATTATATCTCAACCATCCAATGGAACGCTTGGCTCTATTAGTGGTAACCAAGTAGATTATACTCCAAATCAAGATTGGAATGGTACAGACACCTTTACATTTGAAGCAACAGACGATCGAACAGCTAGAACTAATGTAGCTACTGCGACTATTACTATAGCGGCGGTGAATGATGCACCAATCGCCAACGATGTCAGCGGATCTACCAATGAAAATAGAATGATTCAATTAGATGTGACACTTGATGCCACTGATGTGGATGGTGACGATTTAACCTACACCATAGTAGGTACTAATAACGGATCTATAACTATTAGTGGATCTACAGCAACATATACTCCAAATCAAGATTGGAATGGTACAGACACTTTTACATATAAGGCAAACGATGGTACCGTTGATAGCAATACAGCAACGGCAACAATTACAGTAGGTGCAGTTAACGATGCTCCTATTGCTACGGATGTGAATATCTCAACTGCTGAAGATACAGCAGCTAGTACAACGTTAGCCGCTACCGATATTGATGGTGATGTTTTAACATATATTATCGTATCTAACCCATCCAATGGATCGCTTGGTAGTGTGAATGGCGCAGATGTGACTTATACTCCTACTGCTAACTGGAACGGTACTGATACGTTCACATTTAAAAGTAATGATGGCACTGTTGATAGTAATATTGCTACCGTTACTGTAACGGTCGCTACAGTGAATGATGCACCAGTGGCCAATGATGTGACCGCTTCCATGGATGAAAATAAAATCGCAGGACGTTATCAACCTGTCACCATTACCTTAGATGCCACAGACGTAGAAGGGGATGCCTTAACCTATTTTAAACAAAGCGATCCAACCAATGGAACCTTAGGTAGTATCACCAATAACCAAGTGGTGTATACTCCCACCCAAGACTTTAATGGGGAAGATACCTTTATTTATAAAGCGACCGATGGAAGCGCAGATAGTAATGGCGCAACGGTGACTATCACTATCAATAGCGTCAATGATGCACCAGTTACCACTAATCAATCGGCTGCTACTAATGAAGACACGGCAGTAGATATTACCTTAACATCTACGGATGTTGATGGTGATACTATTATTTACTCCATCGTTAGTGATGTAAGCAATGGAACCACAAGCTTAAGTGGAGCTACAGTAACTTATACCCCAACGGCTAACTGGAATGGAAGCGATACATTTACGTTCAAGGCGAATGATGGAACTGTTGATAGTAATACTGCGACTCTAACAATTACAGTAGCAGCAGTGAATGATGCACCTGCTACAACAAATGTTTCTACAACAACTGCTTATGAAACTGCCACTAATATCACTTTAAGTGGAACAGATATAGATGGCGATACATTAACTTATAGTATTGTAAGCGATGTTTCCAACGGATCAACAAGTTTAAGTGGCAGTACTGTATCTTATACCCCAAATAGTACCTGGAGTGGAACAGACACATTTACCTATAAAGCTAATGATGGAACAGCGGATAGTAACACAGCGACTGTCACTATTACAGTAAACACTGATGATGCTCCAGCAGCAGCATTTACTGCAGACGAAACAAGTGGATATGCACCGCAAAGAGTTGTATTTACTAATGCTTCTAGCAATAGTGAATCTTATACTTGGGATTTTGGAGATGGAAATACAAGTACAGATCAAAATCCGAAGCACACGTATACGTCAGCTGGAACATTTACAGTTACTTTAACAGCTACAGGATCGGGTGGTTCTGACTCCAAAACAGCAACAATTACAGTTAGTGCTGTACCAAATTCATCATTAACTATTGATCCAAAATATATTATAAATAAATCAACCAGTTCAATTGAGATTAAGGTCAAACAAGTAACTAATCTAACTTCTGCTCAATTGGTATTAAACATTCCAACTGGTATGACAGTTAATTCAGTAGCATCTGGTGCATTTTTAAAAGGAAATACGGACCCATTAATGATTACAACAGACAATACGTCTAGCAATGGGACATATTCTATATCCATTACATCTCTGTCATCTGACTTGCAATCAGCGTCTGGCGATGGAACATTAGCAACGGTAACTTTTACAAACAGTAGTACAGCTTCTAGTAATGTTACATTTGATACAAGTAACACAAAATTTTTAGACAACAATGGAAATACCATAACAGTCAATCAAACAATCGGTGTATTTTTGGTAACGGAGTAACGACATGATAAAGATCAATGAACAAACAATGAAGAATTATTTATTTACAGTGCTTTTATTAGTAACTGTCGCTGCGATTTCTAATGCATTTTATAATGATATGCAAAGAGATAATAATGAAAAAATGATGCTTGAGCATTTTAAGAAACAAGATATTATTTCTCATGGAAAGTCTCCTGAAGAAAAGAATCTTATGGACTATATGATGCTTAGAGATCCAGACACTAACCTTGTTCCATTTGAGAGACTCTTTGATGCAGAAGAGCAAGCCAAGGAATCACGAAAATTATATCCTAGATTATCTTCTGCTTTAAATTGGGAGTCTATTGGTCCAACTACGAGTGGTGGAAGAACTCGTGGAATTATGATGGATCCAAATGATTTAAATGGTAAAGGAATGTGGCTAGGAAGTGTATCGGGTGGTTTGTGGTATATTGATGATGTTTTCGCAGATTCTTATACTATTTCTAGAGTTGATAGTGATTGGTCAAATATTAGTGTTACTTCTCTTACTTACGATCCTAATGATACTAATATTTTATATGCTGGAAGTGGTGAAAGAGTAGGACATGGCTATCCTGGTGTTGGTATTTGGAAATCAGTAGATGCTGGACAATCATGGACTTTGTTACCTTCTCCAGCTACAGATTTTGACTATGTAGAAGATGTTGTAGTAAGAAACGAGAATGGTATTAGCGCCCTTTATGCAAGTATTGAAATGAATAGTTTTGGACCTAGCTCAACGTCATCTAATGTTTGTTTTTCACCATTAAAGACCATAAATCCAAGTATAAAGGCTACTATAAATGCTATTATTGTATCTTTTGTTAATTTCATTTTTTTTAACTCTCTTTCCTTCTTTTATTTCTCAAAGTAGTACCAAACATTTTAATAAAAATTTTTTAGCAATACACTAGTAAATATTAAGTGGAGCTGACAGGGATTGAACCTGCGACCTCATGAATGCCATCCACGCGCTCTACCAACTGAGCTACAGCCCCAAATTATTTATGATTTACTAGTTTCCAGTCTTTATCGAACTGATCAATCCCTTGATCGGTTAAATCGTGTTTATACATTTCTTTCAAAATAGATGGTGGAAGTGTTACTATATCAGTACCTGCTATAAAAGCGTTTGTGACATGATCAGTAGTTCGAATGGATGCAGCAAGAATTTCGGGCGGATGCCCAATGTTACTTCTATCATAGATAGTTCGAATAGATTCTATTAATCCAATACCACTTAAATCATTATCTTCGCAACGACCTACAAAAGGTGATACATACTTTGCACCAGCTTTGGCACATAAAATTGCTTGAGTAACAGAAAAAATAAGAGTCACATTTACTGGAATGTCTTTATCCGATAGAAATTTACATGCCTTTAAACCTTGCTCAGTGCATGGTACTTTAATAGTGATATTAGAACTAATTGAATAGTATTGTTTTGCTTGAGATATCATTTCTTCAGCTGTATCAGCAACTACTTCAGCACTAATACTTGAATCATCAGGAAATAACGCTGAAATATCTTTGATAACATCAACAGGGTCTCTTTCTGCTTGCATCATTAAAGTTGGATTAGTAGTCACGCCATCTATAAGACCTAATTCACAGTGCTTACTAATGACATCCACTTCTGAAGTATCTAAAAATATTTTCATTATCGAACAATTTAATAAAAAATCCTAAAATAAAAAGGGCTATAAAAATATAGCCCTTTTTTTAATCTGTTATAATTTAAGATAAAGAATTATCCGCGAGTGCCACCGCTTTCGCCTTCATCTTCATCTCCACCTTTACGTCTACAATTATCTTTCCATGCTTGCTTCATCTCTTCATGAGAATTCACTGTCAATACACTACCATCTTCAAAAGTTATATCAACAGGAAATACAAGTTCCGGTTTCTTTCTTTCACCATCATAAGACTCAAAGAATGCTTTCATTTGTGTGGCTAAGTCTTCCTCATCTGATGCACTAAGTGTTGATTCATCTGGCATTGTAAAGCTTACAGGGAATACAAAAGAGAAACATCTTTTGTCATTTTCTTCTCCCCTACATGCTTGAAATGCTTCTTTTAATTCTTCGTCGGAATTGACTGTTAAAATTTCGCCTTCTTCACCCTCTTCTTCAGGTTTGAATTGTACTTGAATTGGAAATGTGAAAGATGGTTTTTCTCTAGTTCCAGTCGCTTCATATTGCGCTTTTAATGCATCATAAAATTCTTTATGATCAGCTACAGTATAAGATGAGCCGTCTGAGAATGAAAATGATAATGGAAATACAAATCTAAAGCACTTTCTTTTGCCATGTCTTTTTCTATCATCACCAGCTCTGTCACCTAACTTTCTACCATCTTTAGCAAAAAATACTTCTGTAACATCTCCAGCATCTATAGCCATGTCACCTAANGATAATTGATATCCATAATTAGGGGATAATTCAACTTCAATAGCTACATGATCGAAGTATTGCGTTTCAACAACCAATCGAGAAAGAACTGGTAAATCTACATTGTCTATCTCTATCTTGTTTGAATCGTTAGCAATAGCTTCTATAAGCTGTGCATCGTTCATCATATCTGCTTCCATGTAAGACATATTGTCTTGACATGAAGAAATAAAGAACGCCATTCCAAACATTAATAATATTTTTTTCATTTTAATAATTCCTTTATTTTAATAGTTAACTAATTTAGTTATCTTTTTCTATCACTGTCAAAAAATCTTTTAGCTCCGCGCTTATTGCGATCAAAATCTTTACTACCCTTCATTTCTTTTGCTATGTTAGCTTTCATTCTTTCTTCAAAAAATAGTAATTTTGCTCGTTGTTCCTCTGTAAGAATATCTTTCGTATCTTGCAAAAATTTACTTTCCAATTTTACTAGAGCATCTTTCATTCGCATTTTAGAATCTATTGCTGCATCTACATCAAATTTTGATCGATTGTCTTTAGCAGCCAATCGTAATTCTCTTAATTTTTCCTGATGAGCTTTCTTTGCTCCATCTGCTTTGTTGTGAAATTCATTTTGCAATGGAAAAAATTTTTGAGCTTGTTCAGTATTAAGGTCTAGGTGTTCTGTTAAAGTTCCAACGACCCAAGCTTCACGTTGCTCTTTTCCTTGCTCCATTTTTTTCGCTATCACTTCTTTTTTCCAGCTGTCCTGCGCATCTAGCCCAACAGTCAAAGCTAAAAATATTAGTATATTTTTCATTTAAAACTCCTCATTGTTGCTTACAAGCTCTATATCATGGCTTGCAAAGATATTAATTAAGTCTAATTGGTCTAAATCATTAGAATCTTCTAAATAATCTATTTCAGTATAGAAGTTTTCATTGGAAGAAATAGTTTCCATTGGAATAAACATATATAAAAAAATCGCTACAGTTAAAGTAGAAAATCCAATACCTACTTTTCGTTTACTCGAAGATTCTGAATCAATTCTATGATTAAGCTTGTTTAAAAAATCATCAGTATCTACTGATGCATTAGTTTTAAAATGCTGCTGTCTTAATTGATCATTCATCTATTTTTACCCATAATTTTGCGTAATTTTTTTATTCCGTGACTATAATTATTTTTTGCTGCATCTTGTGAAATATTTAAAATAGCACCAACTTCTTTAAAAGATAGTCCTTCAGCAACGCGTAGATTCATCACATTTCTTTGTTTCTTTGGTAATGTTCTAATTGCATTCCATAGCTCTATACTTAATGCTTTTTTATCATAGTTTTTATCAGAGTGTTGTAGTTCTGGAGCTTGATCTAAATGCAGGAATGAACGCCATTTATTTTTAAAAAAGTACGAATTTAATGTATTTACCTTAATGCGATATAAATAAGTAGTAAATGCAGCATCAAATCTGAAACTTTTTAATGATTNATAAAGCTTAATAAATACACGTTGCGTCAAATCATCTGCTTCTAACTGATCTTGAGTGATTGAATAATAATAATTATATGTCATATCTATGTGTTTTGTAACAAGTTTATCAAACGCCTTTCGATCGCCATCATTAAACTGCTTAATTAAATCATGATCTTCAGGCATACAAGTATGACTATTTAAAATTNAAAAAGTAAAAGATTATTTTTTTCTTGCCTCAATAAAAGACTGAACTCCNATGATAATTGCACTCAAACATATGATGAAGGCTGTAAATTGCTCTATTGTAGCAAGAGGTCTTAATAAAGCATCTCCACTAACCAAATAACCAAATATACTGATTACAGATTTATATGTAGCCCCTGCTCCAGCAAGTAGAACAAGTAAAATTAAATGAGCAAAATGTCTACTCTGACTAGAGAAACGATCAGACAATAAGGTTAATAGAAGTATTATTCCACCTAAAAAACCTGGAATTAATGCTGTAATTGTTTGTGTTATAGCATAAAAACTGACTCCTAAAAACAATAAACCAGCACCTGCTTTTTTAAAAATATCGTTCATTTTTCCCTCCTTTTAATTATCACCTAAACTATCTACTACCTTTTTAAAACTTTCATTTAATCCTACAATCATCTTTTTAGTATAAGGATTATATTTTTGAATATCCTCAAATAACTCCCATGAATCATTACAAGTCTGACTAACAAGCTTATGGAGTGCTTTATAACCAACGGTATCAATACTAGTCTGCTGCGTTCCAAAGTCATCAATAACTCTTCCTACTAAATGAGTTAGNCCTTGTGATCGTGCTGCCATAATATCNTGTTGTTCGGAAGTAATTTCTTCGATTGTAATATTCTGGCTTTCAAAATAAGCTTTCCAAAATTCATATCTATCATAAGTATCTCGTACTTTTTCCATCATCATTATAGA
>AQSA01000037.1 GCA_000402815.1 Candidatus Neomarinimicrobium atlanticum
GGCAATCCTTTTGTGGATACGTAATAATCTTGGATGTGCTTAATATTTTGACTGCCTATTGCATCATTGGTTCCAATTAAAATAGTAATGTAGTCAGGATTATGCTTAATAATATTATCTATCCTTTCATTTAAGTTCCATGTTAAGTCAGCATTAATTCCTGCATTAATATATATTTTTGAGTCATCTTTCTTCCGTAATGCACTTACCCAATCATATCCAATATGTCCGTGCGTAATACTATCACCACAACATACAACGACAGGTTTAGTATTATTTTGAGGAACTTTAAATGTTGATGCGGCCATATTTGGTAATTGCCAAGACTTTCTAATCAATGGTAGCTTATAGATATTCATTATAATATTATTTCTAAAAATATATGATATCAAAATAGTACAAAATATAAATATGGTTATATAAAGCATATAATTAACGGTTTAGTGACTTTAGTGTTTCTTCATGAGGAGATCGAGTAATAGGAAATGTAAACTTTGAGAAAATTGTTATCAGATTACTCATCATTAAATAAATCTAGATGAAATTACAACGAAAAACTAGTTGATTTCAGGCAATTGGAATGCTACAACACGCTTATCATTATCTACTGCATATAAATACCAATTTCCGTGCATATACGCTGTAGTAATGCCATCTGTATATGAAACATCTTCTAAATACATGGTGGAAATACGTTCTAAGGTTTGACGATTATACAAATGGAAACGATTATCAGTTTTACTTTGTTCAGTACAAATCCAATACCCTGTATTATCTTTATTTATGACTAAGGCTATACCTTCAGGATCATTACCTCTGTTAAAATCTCCTAAATCTTCTACTTTTGTTTGACCTGTTTCTAGATCTAGCGCCATTATTTTATGATGCTCTTCCATTTCCTCAGCAACTAGCATTGTTTTAAAATGCTTATCTACATGAATACTCTCCACTTGATATAAAGTTGGGCTTCCAAATATTGATGCAGAGCTAACAGCGAAGGTGTCGTCGTTAATACTAAAATCCCATGATAGGATTCTATCCTGTTTTGGATTATTATATTCATAGCTATCTGTTACAAATACCTTGTACTTGCCATCATCAACCTTGTAGTAAGAAATGCCATAAGGACTTCTTAATTCATTTATACCAAAAGAACCTAGAAATTCCATTGACGTGTTAAATACGGCAACATGCTTATTATCTCTTTCAGTTACTAGAACAAATTGATCATTTATTACTGTGACACCATTCGGAAAAGCGCCTTCACGGGAGATAGATTTTTTAAATTTTCCATCCATTGCACCATATAAATGAATCTCATTTTTATCTTTGATGGTAACAACAATGACATGTTTTCTCATTAGAAATCCTATGCTGTCGATACCAGCATCTGATATTGAGTCGGTAAAGAATAGAGGATCAGATAGTATAATTTTATCATTATTCTGACAGCTACTTATAAATAGCAATGCTATCGATATGACAAATATATTGGTAAGTCTTTTAAAAAAAATCCTCATTTTAGAATTGGAATTGGAAGTTGACCCCTATTGCTGTGGTTCCGTCATTAGAACGAATATTTGGTGAAACCATCAAACCTTTAGTGGGTGCAAATTCCATTGCTACCAATGCATAATTAGCATCTTTATTACCTGAAACCTTATCATACTTAACAACTAATGTTTGCTTGCTCTTGAGAACATAGAAACCATATAAAGAAGTTAAATTATTATTATAATTTCCATCTAATAATCCAGAATCGTCTAACTGATTCCATTCTGCTCCAACTCGTAAATTTTCTTTTGCATAACCACCAAATACACCGAACACTTTTTTACTGTGTTCTCCTGATGGCTCTTCTGGAATAGTAACTTCACCATCTCTATCATAAGGCTCATGAGATAAAACTGCCCCTACATTAAATCCATCTGACTTGGACAGCTTTGCAGTTCCATAAATAAACTGTAAAGATAACTTTTTATGTGAATCTGTTTCTGACTTCTTAAAACCAGCGCCATTTGTTATTAATATACTTCCATGAAATTTATCTTTTGAATGATAATATCCTAATCCCATATCTGCTGAACTTGAATACTTGAATCGATCCATTACAGTTTTATCTAAATAACGTTTTCCCCAATTCATTTCTTGGATTTTAAACATATTCATACCCTGCAACCCAATAACAACTTTCCCATTTGCTATATTCCAATCTGCTTTAGCATTCTTAAGATAAATATTTTGCGGCGAACTACTTGCATCAACATCTGTTTGTATTGTTATAGACAATTCATCCGAAATTGATTTAGCAAAAGTAAGGTATACTCGTTTTAAATCAAATCCGTCAATTTTGCTACTATCATCGGAATTGCTGTAAGCAAAAAAAACTTTTCCATTGATATCCTGAGCAACTAAAGATGAAAATGCAATCAACAGTATTATATTCCATTTTTTTAAAAACATCATATTAAACGTCTCCTATTTAAATTATTGTCTGAAATTATTGATTTATTGTTTGAAGAGCCTAAAGATTACTCAGCAATACCTAATAGCTCTATTTGAAAGATAAGTACTGAAGAAGGTGGAATAACATATTCTCCCAACTTAGAACCACGAATTCCAGTTTCTCCATAAGCTAAATTATAAGGTATATAGACTTCCCATTTTGAACCAACAGGCATTATTTGCAATATTTCTGTCCACCCCTTTATTACTCCATTAACTCCAAATTCAGCAGGGTTGCCACGATCATAACTACTATCAAATTTATATCCATCAATCAAAGATCCAGTGTAATGAACAGTTACTGTATCATCATAGTCTGGAACTTGACCAGAACCTTCTTTAAGTATTTTATACTGTAATCCACTACGTTGGCGCACGCGTACACCTTCTTTTACTTTATTATCTTCTAAAAACTCTTGACCTAAAATTTTATTTTCTCTAGATAATTCTTGAGCATCTTCTCCGGCTGCTTGCATTTCATCTCTCTCTATTTGTGAATTTATTATATTGAATTCTCGTAATACTGTCTGTCTATCAGCATTATTTAAACGTGGTTGTTTTTTTTGCCAATAATCATCCATTCCTTCTTTGACAAGATCGTGATTAAGTTGTGTCTCAGGTAAATTTTGAGCCATATTAATGCCCATAGAGTAGCTTAATGAATCTTCAAAAGTAACAATTAATGATTGTTCATCTGGCGTTGTACTAGTATCACTTCCACAACTTATGAAAAGTGGAAAACTACACATAATAACTAGTATCTTTATTGAGCTTTTCATCAGCTTATTCTAATTATGATTTATACTCATAGTAAAGAAAAAAATTAACGCCCGTCCTTATAACCGGTATGTTTATCCATCATACTATTTAATCCATACAAACTACCAAATTTTACCAGCAAAGAACTAGGGAGAAGAGCTCTCAACAAAACAGATTGGTTCATAATCCATGGAATTTTAGGTGAATGAAATCCAAATCGAATTGCTCTATTTACAATTACTCTTGCAACCGTATCATGAGATTTGACACCTGGCGCAAAAATTGAACCTAAGATATTTAGCTTTGTCCCTTCAAATAAGCCTTTTTTCAAAAAATTTGGATGAATGGAAGAGAATTTTACGCCCTTCTTACCCATCTTAATTGCTTCAAGTCTTAAAGATTCTGTCAAGCCCATTACAGCCCATTTTGTTGCTGCATATATTGCTAATTTAGGAGCACCAATTAATGAAGATGCAGATGAGATATTAATAATATGCCCTTTGTTCTTTTCAAGCATTGCTGGCATAAACGCTCTAATAGTATAAACCATTGATGTAAAATTGACATTTATCATATTCTCTAGTTCTTTGTCAGTACGATCCAACATATATCCTGTATATACTGTTCCAGCATTGTTAATTAAAATATCAACATCGCCAATATCTTGTTTAATAGTCTCTGCGTTTCTATATACTTGTTCTTTATTGCTGACATCACAGACTTGTGAGAATACATCATACCCTTCAGCTTTCAAAGATTTTACAGCATTCTCTAGATCTTCAGGTTGAAAATCCCATAAGATAACTTTAGCATTTTTTTTGAGTANCCGTTTAACGGTNGCTAGACCAATGCCTTTAGCAGCACCCGTAACTAATACGATTTTATTTNTAAGGTTCATACNAGTAATAATNTCATCAATAGTTGTGAGTGCTGCAATACATCATTTTGATTAAAGTGNGCTATACCATTGGATAGCATATGCAAGAGANACACTTATCATNAATCCTAGCATCAATCTAAGGAAATCTTTATATANCATTGGGAAGATAGCCTTTTTATGTCTACTAGTGTATGTTAATTCTCCATATCCAANAGACATCCAAATTCCAAGCTCTCTACCTGCTAACATTCCCATAAAAACAAATGTTGTACTCATAGGTATATTATTTATTTCTTTAAAATAGTATAATACAAAACAATAAACTAAATCGATTAATGTAGCTGAACGAACATATCTTGTATTAGTTTTTGATAAAACAATTTCTTGTATCTTTCCTCCACGCTCATAGAACATAAATCCTANNCCTAAAAGCATTACCCCAATAACAAATGCTTGNTATGTTACNGTGTCAANAGTACTNAATCTTGGTAANAATATCATGATATTAGCTAGATCATGTTTCAACCATGTTGACCACAGCCAACCAGTAGTTAACCATTGGGCTATTCTCCAATAATTATTATTTTTGTTTTCACCTTTTTCNCCTTCATGTAAGAAGTACTTGCTAATTAAGAACCAAGANCCCCAAGCAAAAACAAAAGATACTGCATAGCCTAGAAAACTTTTTAATAACATTTTTTCCATTACNACAGATGATGCAAAGACCGATAACACTAAAAAGGTNGTTGATACTGGTATTTTTAATCGTGTCAATGCCACCAAGACTAATGGTGCTATTGCATGATACCATTGTATTTCGATTTCTGGAAACTTATCTAGCCTTCCAAAAGCTGGATCACCGCCATTGAAACCTTGTAACATTGTTATTAAAAAGATAGAACCCATATATCCAAACATCCAATACCACTTCACTTCGCTATTAGATGATATATATGTACCGAGCGTTTGGATACTATCATTNGCAGTAACTGCGTATACCGCAAATAAAAATCCAAGTAAAGACCAAAGTGTAAGAAAATCCATATTTTCNCCTGTTATTTACTTATGAATTAAGTTAGATATACAGATAGGACANNTGTTCTTAATCGTATAATCTAATTTTTTCATAAAATTAGTTTTAACTTTTAAAAACGCCCTCTAAGACTTATTTAATTGCATGGCCAGATTTTTTTTTTCAAAATCTGCTTCAACTATTAAAAAGCAATAAAACTCTTTTTAATCGCATGGCCAGATCTATTTTTTCATTTAGGTCTGCTTCAACTCTTAAAAAGCGATTTTAACTACACGGAATAATAAAAAAATTTGAAAATATATGTCAAGAGTTTAATTTTTTTTTTGAATGATTAATTACGGGAAAAAATTGCTCCGGAGGAGAGACTCGAACTCCCGACCTGGTGATTAACAGTCACTCGCTCTACCAACTGAGCTACTCCGGAATATGTGAAGAATTTTTCATATTATTATGAAAAAAACAAGGAATATTACACTTCAAGTTCGATAATTAAATCTCGTGATAAATCAAATTGTGCATGCCTCTGAACATCTTTTGAGATAATCACACCATCAAACTTAGAGACCGATCCAAGATTAGCATGGGTAGATTTTAATCCACCTAAATACCAACGCTTATCACTGATATACATGAGGTCCCCTACATTGCCTTTGATTTGATCCATATATTTTTGTGGAAGACATATTTTATTATTTTCATCCTCAGATACAATAATTTCGCTTCCAGGAACTGTAATAGTAATGCCAGCATTCGGATTTACCTTTGCACCCTTAAAGTGTTCTGCACCATCTTTGATAGTCCAAAGAGTAAGTCCTTTAATATGGTCGTAATTTTTTGGTGGTTTTGTGAACAAAGTGACAATGACTCCAATGGACACACAAGCTACTAGATTATATAATGCTCTGATATAAGAATAAGGTTTTTCTGGAACGAACTCGGTACCATGCGCAAATGGAGTGATTAACTCAAAAGGATATATGATACCTAAAACAATGAACACAGATCCTAAAACAAAACTCAATACAGCTGCTTGGGCAGAAAAACGTTGCCAGAAGATTCCTAGGAATATCATAGTTACCATTGGAGGAGTTACCACACTATGAAATGCTCCATGCGCTTCATAAATGGTGCCGTACTGAGCAAATAAAAATGCTGCACCAATTCCTATTATTGTTACTCCTGCAGATGTTAACATCGATACTCTTAAACGGGTTTTTTCAGAAGGATTTTTTGCTCGAGGTGTATAAATATCATTTACAACCACTGCTGCAGATGCATTAATTTGAGAATCTAAGCTAGACATCAATGCTGCTACTACAGCTGCAACTAAAAATGCGAATACTGCTTCTGATGACGCAACAATACCAGCAACAACTGTAAAAATACTATTGGGGTTTGTAGTCTCAGCAAGNACTTCTGGTGATGTATTAGTAATGGCTCTTGCAACCCAACCAGCATTCGATACTGCAATAGTGGCAATCGGTAAGAAAACTAATACGTTCATCATTGTTGCTCTACGCGCATGTGCTACAGAACGTGATGATAAAAAGCGCATAATCACTGCCTGATTCATAAAAGCAAATCCAACAGATCCAACTACTCCATCTTGCCAGAATACACCTACAAAATTAAAGTCAGGCGGTGAATTAAAGTCAGCTAATGGTAGTTTATTAGTTGTAGATAAAGCATTCCAAAATATATCAAANCCTCCTAGATATGCGATACCGAGACCAAAAATTAAGAGCCCTGCAAAGAGCAGAACTACTCCCTGTAAAAAGTCCGTAAAGATAATAGCTGTCTGCCCACCTAAAGAAACATAGATGCCGGAAATTAAT
>AQSA01000038.1 GCA_000402815.1 Candidatus Neomarinimicrobium atlanticum
TTCTGTCGGTGACATTATGCGTTGCAATGAGCGGTTTTACATAGTAGATATGTTCGGGTTCACAGAGATTGATCTCTTTGATGATTCGGTAGCAATATTAGAAGGGTGGGAGCTTGTATAATGGATTTTAATAAAATTACAGATGTTCAAATAGAAGGTATAGATATGACAGACTATCCAGACTTCTGTGATGCATATATTGAAAGCTGTGCTGTTGATGGGATAGAAGCAACAGAAGAGCAGTTGGACGCTATTAATGCGGATAGTAGATTTGTGCATGAGCAGGTGTATAAGGAGCTTTGGTGATGGCAGGAAATTATGATGTAAAAATTGATAGTCAGAAATGCAAAGTATGTTCTGTCGAAAAACCTGCATCTGCATTTAATTATCATAGACAGTTTAAGACAAGACTTGATAATAGATGTAAGGAGTGTGTTCGATCACAAACCAAACTACGGAATAGTTTTAAGAAACGGTATGCTCATCTTAAAACATCTAGCTGTGATTGTTGTGGTAAAGTTCCTGCAAAGGGGTTAGTCATTGATCATTGCCATGTGGATCTGAGATTTAGAGGATGGATTTGCGAACCGTGTAATCATGGACTAGGTAAGTTTGGTGATACTCTTGAGGGAGTACAATATGCTGTGGAATACTTAAAGAAAGATAGAACAAATGAATAATTTAACCAATGCCTTTATCACAGAACTTAAAAAACAACATGCGGAATATGTGGAAAATAATCCTAGTATTCATTTTGTCAGAAAAGTAAAAGCACAAAATGCTTTGTTTATGGAAGATCAAGTTCGTCTAGGTGAAATCCGCCTACAAGAAAACACTGTAGATGATAAAGACTTTAATCTGTATGACATTTACTATAGCGATGCTTCAAAGTATACGAAACAATACTATGGTGACGTATACCACGCCACGACACGGCACGACAATGATTGGGATTGATAAAAATCTAGTAAAGGCAAAAATACACACACAGGAAAGTGGCGATCTTTTGATCATCACTCAAAACTCATACGGGTACGGTGACATAATTAGACTCATGGCATATGCAAAAGAGTTGATGTCACTGTATTCGAAAAAGGTTCATGTGAAGTTTGTTGTTATAAGTGATTACAATGCGTTTTCATTTGAACAGACAATATATGATGTTTTGGATCATTATGAATTAACCACGACATATGATGTTGAGGTTTGCAGACTGGAAAAATATGCACACAAATACACGAACCTTTTAAAGAAAGAATATGCCCAAGAAGTTTACGATTGGCTAGGGTGCCCCAGACTGAACACAAGAGATGAGCCCCTATCCGAGGATTACATCTGTGTCTGGACTCCATGGGACAATCTTCATAGAGTTTCCAAAGATAAAATGCCTATAAATAAAGATGTGTTTAATAATTTTTTAGATGCCCTTGACATCACTGTAAAACCTGTTAGTTATAGGGTGAGTGTTGAGGAAACATTCGATTTAATTCGCCTCAGCAAACTGTGTATGGGTTATGAAGGAATTGGACAACAGATCGCATATCACTACGATAAGCCTTTAATAAGTTTGTCCAACCTTACACAGGTATCGAAAAACACTGGTGGTCCAGAATCAAAGATCGCCAATAACCTAGAAGACGTAAGGAGTTGGTTGAATGTTTATTGATCCTATTATTATACAGTGGGGTATTATGTTAGGTGCATCTGTCTGTGCTTTTATGATTGGTATGCTTTGGTCTGAGAACAGAAAAGAAGCCATCATAGAAAACACTATAGTTTACCTAGTTGACAATGGTTTTATAAGAGCACAGAAAATCGATGGCGAATACGAAATTCTGAAATTAGACGAATTTGACAAAGAGTAATTAGTGTGGTATAATCTTAATATATAGTGTATTATTATATATTATGGAGAGTGCCTATGGCTAATACGCCAAAGCGAAAAAAAAACCTTACTGAGGAACAGAGAGAAGAACTTCGTGAGCGGCTAGAAATAGCACGTTCTGCAAAAGAGCCTTCGAAACAATTATCTGTTCATGAGTCTATTAGAGGACTTCCTGATACTGACAACTTTGCGCCCCCTAGGGTAAAGGGATGGATTAAAGCAACCAAAGAACGACTTAATGGGATGCGTAAATGGAAAACCTCTAAAGACCCAAAAGAAAGAAAAGCTCGTACAGAGGAAGAGGTATATCTTAATAACCTTCAGGCATACCTTCGTACTGGTGTGTATCTAGACAATCGCTGGGGAGCAGAAAGACAACACAGCGTTCAAAGTATATGTGTCGCAATGGCATATCACGCTGACGGAACCCCGAAAAGAACAATTGGGACATGGTATCCTGATATAGGAACTTACAGTAAGGAAATGGCAGAAGAAGATGCAGGAGAATTTTTTAACAAGACCAAAATTCACACTACTCGTAGAAAAAACAGTAAAGGAACATAACTCGACATATATGGACGCTATCATTCATGTTTGTGAAGATCTTACAGTAGAGCTTGAAGATGTCCGAAAATTCATATCGCCTACTATTAAAAACAAACTTGAAGCAGAAGCTATGACTTTAAACTATTTACCTAGGCAGAACACATTACCTATTGATCTATAAGAGACTTCTTTGACATGATTATTCCACCAAAAATATACCTGAAGCGAAAAGATATTCCCATTGAATCTTTGTATGATATGNGAGATGAGGATGGAGAGGCGCATCCAGCGGGTACATATAGTAAAAAAAATGGGGCTAGACTTGATCCAGATACAAGATCGACTACACTAAAAAAAGTTTCGACTCAAGATTATCCCGAAGTTAATCACATCTTGCTTAACATGGTTAATATTTGGGATGGGACTTTAGACCCTAATGATTACTATGTTGGTGAATATAATTATCTAAAGTATGGTGAAGGCGATCATTTCGTTAGGCATAAAGATCATATCAACCCAAAGAGTGGGAGTAGTGGAAGGATTTATTCTACTACTACTATCATAAAAAAATCAGATGATTTGGTCGGCGGTGATTTTGTAATATGGGATGATGTTCAAATTGAACATACCGTCAATCTTGATGTAGGAGAAACTATATTCTTTTCATCATTCAGAGATCATGAAGTCAGAAAAGTTATGAAAGGAGAAAGAGAAGTTCTTGTCGCTTGGATATATAAAAAGACTTGACACTATATAAATACATCTTTATAATGCAACTCAGTGGATAACACTTAATACTATAATATAACTTAATATACGGAGAAATACAAAATGTCATTCGCAGCAATGAAACGTAATCGTACAGATCTTAGCAAAATTATCGAAGCAGTAGGTGGTAATGATCAAAAAACCAACGATAATAATGATGATCGTTTTTGGAAACCCACAATAGATAAGGCTAAAAACGGCTACGCAGTCGTGCGGTTTCTACCCGGCACTGAAGGTGATACAATGCCTTTCGTGAAATACTTCGACCATTTCTTTAAAGGTCCAACAGGTCAATGGTATGTAGAAAAGTCTCTCACATCCATTAAACTGCCCGATCCACTATCAGAAGCAAATTCTAAACTATGGAATGAGGACGGCTCAGAAGAAGCCAAGCGTATTGTTCGTGAGCGCAAGCGTCAATTGCGTCATGTCGCAAACGTCCTAATTGTTTCAGATCCGTCGAACCCAGAGAACGAAGGTAAAGTGAAGCTGTTTCGTTTTGGTAAAAAGATCATGGATAAAATCCAAGATTCTTTGCAGCCACGGTTTCCTGATGAGAAGCCAATGAACCCATTTAATATGTGGGAAGGCGCAGACTTTGTTATCAAGATCCGCAATGTAGAAGGCTATGCCAACTATGATGCGTCTACATTCAAAGCAATCACCCCGATCCCGGGTTCAGATGATGAGCTGGAAGCCATCTATAACCAACAACATTCTCTTAAAGAGTGGTATGATCCTTCGGAGTATAAAACATATGACGAATTAAAGAATCGTTTGGCTATTGTATTGGGAGAGTCATCTAATTCTACACGGAAGTTTGAGGAATTGGATGATGAGATCCCAAACTTTGATGCACCTAAGCCAATGGCGGCGCAGTCACCTCCATCTGTTGCAGCAGTAGAAGTTCCTACAGCAGAGTCCTCTATGGACGATGATGAAACTATGAAATACTTCTCTAACATGCTTAAAGAAGATTAAAGAAAAGGGGCCTACGGGCCCCTTTTTTATTCGAAGACTTGTCCGGGTGCTACGCCGAAGCCTCTCATCCCCATATACTTTTTATCATATCTCGAATCAGTTGCGCCCATACCATCCCCTGAAAGCATGGGGGTCTTCCCGCCAGAGGTGCTCGTACTATTATTCTGAGATTGGTCAATATTATTAATAATCACACTAGATCCAGAACCTTTCAGTATTTCATTCAGAGATGATAATTCATTTCCTCTGAGCATATCAAGTGCTTTCAATGCAGAAGTTAAGCTCTCACCATCTTCAGATGCATAGAATTCTTTTTTGGTAAGTATACCATCAGCATTAGTGTCTGCAGTCAAAATATTACTAATTAGTTTTTGCTCACGTGCAGCTCTTGCGATGGCCTCTGCATCTGCATCTGGCGGGACAAGACCTAAACTTTTCTTTAACCATTCTGGTAATAAGTTGGTAATGGTTGCGGTCAAGTCAGATGCTACTTTACTAATATTCGGTAAAAACCCTGTAAACCATTTAAAGAAATCTGTTACCCAACCAGTAACTGTTGCTCTAATATCCATATCAGCCGCATCTGGATCTCTCCAGTTTAACAATCCTCCGATCCAACCGAAGAATTTATTGACAGGCCAGAGCATTATATCCACAAGTGTACTATAGGTATCCACCGCAAGACCTAATCCTGCTAAGAATGTATCCCAAGCCATTTTACCAGCTTTTGCAGGATCACTAAACAAAGTTCCTACCCAATTGAACAACTCTCTTGGGATATCTAACACTGCTTGGAAAGCTTCAGTGATTCCTTTTTGAAGATCGATATTATCAAGTGTCTTAGCCTCATCGTCCCATCCTATAAGCTTGAATGCCCCTGAAAGTAAATCTTTTAGTAATTCAATAGGAGCACCAATAAAGTCTCCGAAGAAGGCTCCTATAGCATCAGTGCTTTTTTCTAATAGAGAAGTTTTATCACTAGTCACAAAATCATCGTATGCTGCCTTTATAGAAAATATAAACCCAATAGGTTTTAGTATTTTACCTATAACACTTAACCATCCAGCAGAGCCTTTGGCTAAAGTTCCTATCCAATCAAATAAAGCCTTACCGCCGCCACCCATGTATCCAGTAATAGCCTTTGATACATCCGCTACTGGGCTTAGTAAAGTTCCTATTGCATCAGTTGCTTTTGTCATTACAGAGCCTGTGAAAGATTTTTTAAACCCTTTTTTTGGATCTTGTATTGGATTTCCGTCTGCACCAATTCCAAACATATTTAAAAAAGAAGTTCTTATATTGTTTATTCTTCTCTGAACAGCCTCATCAACCGTCATAATTCTAGTCAAATTACCTTTTTTCCCTTGGCCCTCAAGTAGTAATCCACTTGGACCAATACCAAATACTAAGCGCAATAAGTTGTTCTTGATAGCTATTGCACCTTTCTGAGCAATATCTCCAAAAGTATCTAACACTTTAAGGTTCTTAATAGCGTTAAGTTCCCATCCCCTCAAACCTTCCATGGCAAAATTTAATGACGCAAGTCCTGCTGTAAGTGGTAGCAAAATCCCTGATAGTCCACCAATAGCACCAAGGCCTAACTGCTTGTTCAAATCTTTTAAGTTCTTAGGCAAAGCCTGAGTTTTTCTTTTATCTTTACCTTTTTCTTTTTTAGCTTCTTCCTCATCCTTTATCTGACGTTTCAAAAACGTAAAATGATCAGCCATAGTCTTATTGAGTTTGTCTACGGCGTCAGTAGTTTCTGCCTGAGATTTATTATTCTCAAGTAATGCCTTAACAACTTTGTCGAAATTATCTGCCATTGCTCATCTTCTGCCTTTCAGCTTCTTTATTTTGTTCTTTTATCTGATCAATCAACATACTCAAATATATTTCTCTTTCCCAAGGTATCATATTTTCAACATCATCTAGCGAGTAATTATGATTTTGTATCAGCTGAAAATTAACTTGGTAGTAATTCACTAAGTTATCATGGGAAAGAGAT
>AQSA01000039.1 GCA_000402815.1 Candidatus Neomarinimicrobium atlanticum
TGGATAGTATATTTTGCTATCGCTTATATACTATTTGCAATAAAAGAAGCATTCGCTATCGTTCTATGGTTTTTATTTTGTATTCTATTGTACTATANTATTTTTGCAAAGAATATGTTCCAATCAACCACCTATTATGAAAAAAAAATATAGTATACTAATAATCTTCGCTTTTCTAATTGCTTGTAGTGGTGGTGCAAATGCAAGGCCTCATGGATCTCAAACTGAAACTCCTGAGCTAACGCGTAATAATTATTTAATGGGATTTTTGAATGAGTATCGCAGCTCATATGATGTAACATACTATGACATTAATATTGATTTTAATATTCAAGAAAAATTAATTGATGGATTTGTAATTATTACAGCAAAAAGTCTTGTTGATATTGATACCCTTCAAGTCGATCTAGATAAAAATTTAAGTATCACAAAAATTATTCATGAAAATAGTTCTGTTGAATATAGTAGAGAAGAAGATGCCGTTATGGTTATGTTTAATGAAACTATAAATAAAGATAAATTATTTGATTTTACAGTTCATTATAGTGGGAAGCCTCAAGGTGCTGATAATCCACCTTGGTCAGGCGGATTCACGTGGGCTAAAGATAAAAATGATAGAGATTGGGTGGCGGTTTCTTGCGAAGGAGAAGGTGCGAGAATTTGGTGGCCCAACAAAGATCATATTACTGAAGAACCTGATAGTGTGAGAATGGCTTTTACTGTGCCATCTAATTTAGTGAGCGTTGGTAATGGCCAACTAAGAAGTGTGTTAGATAAAGAGGGTAACAAAACTACTTATGAGTGGTTTGTGAATAATCCAATTAATAACTATAATATTTCTGTTCAAATCGGAAACTATGTTTCTGTTCAAGATACACTTATAAAGGATGACAAAGTCTATTATATGGATCATTATGTTTTGGATTATAATGAAGAAGTTGGAAAAAATTATTTCATACAAGCAAAAGAAGTTATTCGTTTCTATGAAAAATATTTTGGAGAATATCAATGGTGGAATGACGGATATAAGCTTATTGAAGTACCTTATTTAGGAATGGAACATCAGTCGGCTGTTACATATGGTAATGGATTTAGTATCTACAATGGATTGAGAAGTGATAGTTGGCCAATGTATGGAGTGATGGATCCGCTTATTATTCATGAAACTGGACATGAATGGTTTGGAAACAGTGTTACTGCAATTGATCCAACACACATTTGGATTCATGAAGGATTACAAGTTTATTCTGAGGCATTATATTTTGAAGATAAATTTAATAGTTACCCGGTAGGTGTTGACTACATGAAAAGTATTAGGCCAAGAATTCAAAATAAAATACCAATCGTAGGCCCAGAGGACGAAAATTATTGGGCTTTAAATGGCGATACTTATATGAAAGGTGCTTGGGTAATGCATACTTTAAGAAGCGCTATAAATGACGATTCTGCTTGGTTTTCAATACTAAAAGAGTTCATGGTTGAAAATGCAAAAAGTCATGTTAGTACAGAAGATTTCTTTGAGAAAGTTAAAGAAAAAACTGGAAGTGATTATTCATATTTTTCAGAACAATATTTTTATACTCCTAATCAACCAGAATTAGAATATTATCAAACAAATTCAAGTTTTTATTATAGATGGAATAATGTTAATACTAACTTTATTATGCCGATGGGAATCCTGGTGAATGGTATTGAAAAAAGAGTTTTACCTACTCAAGAATTTCAATCTTTTGATATCAAAGAACATTCAACTATTGAAGTGATGGATTGGAAATTCTATGTCAAGCCAGTACAAAAAGATTAGCAAATACTTTACCCGAGCTGCTCTGATACTACTTTTGTTTTTTAATAATATATTTGCTGATAATCCAAAAGTCAAAATTTTGATTATAGATAATCCAAAAAACATGGACTTCTGGTGGATTAAGAATAATAATTTTGGTATTGATCCATCTAGCACAAATAATGGCTTTTTATGGTATAAGAAGAATAGTACTATTACCTATCAATTAAAAACTTTGGTAGTCGACTCAAGCTTTAACTTTAATGAATCTTTTATTAAATATAATTTTTCTAAGGATACATATTTACGTTTTGGAAAGTATTATAGAGATTATAGTACTTATTTTAATGACAGTATTAGCTCTGGACATATTCTTATAAGTAATAATGCTGAAGCAATACCAAAAGTTGGATTTGTTTCTGCATATAAAATTAAAAAAACTAATATAATTGATTTTAATTTTGGAATATCGCATGGAATTCTAGATAAAAATACTTCTTATACAAAACGCCCAATGCTACATGAAAAATTTATTTATATGACAATTAGAAGTGGGTCTAACTCTATATTTGAAATTGGGTTTGTTCATGAAGCTATTTGGGGTGGTAAAACTTTGGATGATGGAGAATATACAGGAAGCTCACTTAAAGACTTCTTGAAAGTATTCATTTCGGCGGATGGGCCACTTATTGAAAATACGCTTCATGCTAATGCGCTTGGTAATCATTTAGGGATATGGGATTTTTCTTATCAAAAAAGACAAAGCGATAGATTATTAAAAATATACTATCAACACTTTTTTGAGGATACAAGCGGACTTAGATTTGCTAATAAAACTGATGGTTTGTGGGGTTTAGAGCTAGAGAATTACTTAACAAATACCAATATATTAATAGAATACTTAAGTACTATAAATCAAGATTTAAATAATGATTATTTAAGAGATGGATATTATAACCATTCCACTTACAACTTAGGTTGGAGTTATAAAGATTACATTATTGGTAATCCATTTATTAATAATCTTGCTATAGTTCCTACTGAAGTTATGCACCTCGGTATAGAAGGGAAAATTTCTAACAGTAATAACTCCTATAAAATACTATCTTCGAGGCGAATTAATATTTCAGATGATATAAAGTTAAAAATCGTTCTTAAGAGACAATTGTTTGACACTGTTGATTATGGTATATTTTTGGTAAGCGATGGAAGAGAAAAAGGCTTAGGATTTTCTCTAGATTGGATTATTAATAATTAAATATTATTCTCAATAATATCACAAATAATATGTCCTATCAGAATATGAATTTCTTGAATACGCTGTGTATCATTACTAGGAATATTAATATTAATATCTGAAAATTCTTTTATAGCTCCACCGCTATCCCCTGTTAAAGAAATTACTTTAATACCATTGTTTAATGCATAGCTAGCAGCATTAACAATATTTTTCGAATTTCCACTAGTAGATAATACAAACAAAATATCTCCCTTACATCCTAATGATTGAAGCTGTCTTAAAAAAATATTTTCAAAATTATCGTCATTACTCCAAGCTGTAATAAAAGCCGTGTCAGAATTAAGGCATATTGATGCAAAAGGTTGGATTTTTTTTGTATACATACCTCCAACTAACTCAGCAGATAAATGATTTGCTTGAGCTGCACTTCCTCCGTTACCACACCACATCACTTTTTTACCATTTCTTAAGGTCTCTATAATTATAGAGCTTGAGGATTTAACTTTTTCTATTAAATAATTATCAATAAGACCAGTGGTTTTCTGGTGCGACTTTATAGATTCATGGATTAGCTTTTTAATCATTTCTTACAAAAAATATACGATTATTATAAATATAAAATAATCTATTATTTATTTGATTCCAACCATTGCTGGAAAACTAAAACCTCCCACAAGTGTGCATGCCAATCATGAGATCCTGCTAAATGTTGTTGTAGTTTTTGAGCTATATCTTGATGATTTAAATATCCTTGGTTTTTCAATTTTCTTTCATCTAATAATTCACAAGCCCAATCTTTTAAATCATTAGTGAGCCATTTTTTTAAAGGTACTCCAAAACCCATCTTTGGTCTATCAATTAAATCACTTGGCAAATACTTTTCTAATGTTTTTTTAAGTATCCATTTTTTGTTATTTTTGCTCTTTAAATCGGATGATATACTCATAGAAAACTGCACAATATCTTTGTCAAGAAGCGGGACGCGTGTTTCTAAACTAACAGCCATCGCTGCTCTGTCAACCTTTACCAATATATCGTCAGGTAAATAGCTTATTGCATCAAAGGACATCATATGATTTTTCATTCCCTCTTTCCTAGATTTAAGATTTTGCTTTTCTCCAAATGTTTCATAATTGTTCTCTGTGTTTAATACAAGACTATGTGGCTCTATCCATTTGAATATCAAATATCTATACAAATTTTCATCTGATGAGCATCTTAATAGTTGATATGACTTTTTTAATAAACTACCTACAGATTTTTTATCATTACTGTAGCTTCGAATAATATACTTTATCCAAAAAAATGTTATGTCTAAAACGGGCTTAGGTGTTAAAAAAATAAAATGAGCTATAACTTTTCTCAGTATTAAAGGAATACCTTCTAATTTGTTCCATATTTCCATACTAAAATTATATCTGCTATAGCCGTAGAATAATTCATCTCCTCCATCTCCAGATAAACTAACAGTTACATTCTTTCTTGCGAGCTTTGATACTAGATAGGTGGGAATCTGTGAAGAGTCTGCAAAAGGTTCGCAATATATAGTAGGTATTTTAGGAATCGTATCTAATGCATCTTTTTCAGAAATATAAAGTTCTGAGTGATTTGTTCCTAAATATTCTGCGATTTTTTTTGCATAAATTGCTTCGTTAAATTCTTTTTGATCAAAACCAATGGTGAATGTTCTAATAGGTTGAATAGATTGTGATTGCATAACTGAAGCGATTAAAGAGGAATCAATTCCTCCTGATAAAAAAACACCTAGTGGTACGTCCGAAATCATTTGCATTTTTATTGAATCTTGCAATAAAGAATCTAGATTCGAAATAATTTCGTCTTCATTTAAATTTTTTGAAAGATCCTTGAATTTATCATGTGTTGAACTAAAGCTCCAATATTGATTTGGCTGTATATTTTCAAAATTATTTTTCAATAAATCATCATATGATATTTTAAAATAGGACCCAGGTAATAATTTAAAAATATTATTATAAATCGAATAAGGAGCTGGTATATATCCATATGAAAAGTATTTTGATAATGATCTTAAATCAATATCACTATTGAACCTTGGATGTTTAGTTAGTGCTTTTAGTTCTGATGAAAAAAATAGAATTCCTTTTTGAAGACCATAGTATAGCGGTTTTTCTCCCATACGATCTCGACATAACGTCAATTCATTTTTCTTATTATCCCATATAGCAAAAGCAAACATTCCTTTTATTTTTTTCAAAGTATTATCAAGCCCGATTTTTTCTATGGCCTCAATTAGTATCTCAGTATCTGATGAGCTTTTAAGATCAACATCGATTATATTTTTTAGTTCATTGAAATTATATATTTCACCATTGTAGGTCATTGTAAACCTGCCTGAATTTGAAGTAAATGGCTGGGAGGCATTATTGCTTAAATCTAAAATTGATAGTCTTCTATGTCCCAGATAGAGTCCAATATCTTTTTTATACCAAACACCACTGCCGTCCGGACCTCTATGTGCCAATGCATCGTTCATTTTATGAATGATTGGAGTTTGATCACTATCATTATTTATGTCTATAAATCCGCAAATACCGCACATATTTTTTAGTCCTTATAACCCTATTTCTTTTTTATAAGTTGGCACCCAATCTTCTATTTTTTGTGTTGGTTCCCAACCTAAAAGTTCTTTTGCTAAAGAATTATCTGCTAGTGTTTCCATAGGCTCAACTACAGGATCAACATATTTCTTTTCTCC
>AQSA01000040.1 GCA_000402815.1 Candidatus Neomarinimicrobium atlanticum
CTTATTGTTGAAGGACACGCAGTAGCAGTTGTTGATGGTAAGTTACATGGTAATACAGGTGAGGGTAATTATAAAATTAATCGCCGAGTTCATTACGTAGTTGAGTGTAAATAGATTTGGCTACCCAAAAATAAGTTCGTATATTCAACGTGTTGAATAAGGCGAGAAGCTAAAAATAATGGTTATGAAAACAAAAAAATACACGAAAACGCAATTGAAAAAAGACCAAATCGCAATGGTGCTTGAAACATTAGTTGATGAGTTTAATGCTCAAATTGAGGATGCTGATGGTGGTAGAATGGATGTTATTATTGATGATTTACATGCTCATTTCAGTCGTAGAAGTTTAGAAGTAATGTTTTTTGACAGCATTAAATTACACGAACCAGATGAATTTCCAGTTGAGGTAGTTGAGCGTCATAAAAAAGCAGTTGCGTTGGAAGAAAAAGTCAATAAGGAATTACGTTTGTTGATGGCTAGTGAAGCAATGTTTGCTCACGAGGATGCTTATATTAATTACATGAACAGATAAGATATGACAATTACATTCAATCCAAGTGAGTTAGGTATGGTTTATTTAGGTATGGATAAATACCAAATCAATGCTGATGAGCGTTTAGAAGATAAAATTGTAATTTGGGGTCATTTACCATTTAAATTAGTAGGTGATAAGTATGTTAATAAAATAGGTGTTAAAGTTTATATAAAGTAAGCAACTAAATATTTGGAGTCCCGAGAGGGACTTCGTATATTCAACGTGTTGAATAAGGCGAGACGCCGCAAAATAAAAGTTATGTTTAAATTGACGCAATACAGAAGATTGGAAATGGATAGTTTGTTTAAGGGCTATGCCAATAGTTTTATTACTGATGATGAGCTAGATTTTATGCTTGATATCACATTGGGTGAGTTGAGTAGTATTGATGTTGAATTTTAAATAATAGGTTATGGAAGTATTTGTATTACTTAAAGGATATGATTTCGAGGGTTTTGGAAGCAATGTTGAGGTATTTTCAACACATGAGGCAGCCGAAACTAGAAAACAACAATATGTTGATGGTGTAATTACAGCTTTTGATGCTCCAAATATTGAATTTGATTATGGTTATGATTTGGTTAAGATTGTTAAACGTAAAGTAGGATAATTATGGAAAATATAAATGCAATTCGATTAATTAAAATATTAGTTGAAGACTCTACCCTATCAGAATTAATGAATGAGCAGGACAAGAAAGAGTTAATGGAATACATTGACGTTCAAATTGCTATTGAAACTGAATTTGCTGAGTAATGGATTGGGTATTGTTAATAATGATTGGAGTAGCAGGTGGTTTATCTACACTTGGAATGATAAATATATTTTGGTATTTTCACGATAAAGAAAATAAGTAATGGATAACGAGTTAATCAAGGACGAGCAATGGGACTTTTATAGCGCACTACCAAACCCAACTTGGTATGATGACTCGGACGATCAAACTGAAGGCGATGAAGGATAGAGCAATAGAGTTATTAGATGATATTGAGGCTAACGTAAGTGTTTGTTGTGCTATAACAATGGAGCCGGATGAGGTGTTAGACTTGATTGAAGAGTTAAGGGGGATAGTTAATAAAATGGAAAGTTAAATTTGCCTTTTAATAGTGATTTATGTATATTTTCATACGTATATATAAACAAATAATATAATTATGTCAAGTAAATTCTTTGGTAATAAGCAGGATAAGTCATTACCTAAAAAACAAGGTAAGGCCAATAATAAAGGTAAGGGCGCTCAAAAACAAGTTAGAAAAGTAGGACGCGGTAAATAAAAAACACTCAAATGACAAACGGATTAATCCAGGTAGTAGCAGGCATTAACATTAAATATGTTGACAACATTCCATTTGTATTATTGGGACTAAAACCAAGCGGTGTATGGGAGTTCCCAGGCGGTAAGGTTGAAAACCAAGAATCACATAGTGAGACGATGGAACGGGAATGGATTGAGGAATTAGGTGTGATGGTGGAATGTGAGGATGAACATTTTGGACACGCCAGAAACGGAGTATATGAGGTGTGGTTCTATGAGTTGGATATTAAACAGGACGAGTATCAAGACGGCGAGCCAACATCCCAAGAGCACGTTGACGTAAAGTATTTTAGGTTAGATGAATGTGATGGGATAGAGATGAACCCAATCAATAAAACAATGTTGAACAAATTAACAGTAAAATATTCATGAGTGGGGTAGCAATAATGTATGTAATGTTTGTAGTGTGGGGGTTAGGATTTGTAAGTGGTTTATACGTAAATAGATCGAACGGTGAACGTAAATAATTAAAGCCTTCTTATAGTGAATCACGCACCCCCTAATACATATATACAAAACACAATCTCATCATAGTGCGATGAAACCAATTTGGCTTATAGGTAAAATTTATTTGAAGACCACTTTCTCCACCCAATCTATAACCACCTACATAGTTTGGTGTTTTGATTGATTCAACATTGGGTAAATAAAAGTTGTTTGTTGTTGTTGTTCCTTCTTGTTCGTTTAACTCTGCGATACACTTATCAAGATATTCTTGATTTGCTGATGGTCTTCCAAACTTTAATTCAGCAAACAATTCTTGTAGCGTGTGTTCTGAAGGATTTGTTAATGGGTTACTGTGTTCAATTCCTTTTGTTGTGTTAATCTCTGCAACTCCATCCTTTGGACCTCTATCCTCAATAAACCCTTTTGAGTTTTCATAACGTGTTTCATTTCCGTATGAATCATATTCTTTCCTACACCAATCTCCATTTGAGTTTTCCCAATAGATTTCATTTCCATTCTTATCGTTAATTACAAATGGAAAATCTGTAACATTTAGTTGTTGTGCGATTGTTTTAATTTTATTATTTGTTTTCATCTTACTTCAATTCTTTCAATTCGTACTTCACTCCTTCAATCTCTACTACTTTACCTTCACAAGATTGTTTAGGTCTGTTGTCTATGATAAGTCCATCTGAGTCTTCAAAGTGGATTTCTTTTCCATTTGAATCGTATTCTCTCCTACACCAATATCCATTTGAGTCTTCATAGTAGATTTGATTTCCATTAGAATTAAACTCTCTCTTCTCCCAATCTCCATTTGAGTCTTCATAGTAAACTCTATTTCCATTAGAATCATACTCACTCTTTACCCAATATCCATTTGAGTCTTCATAGTAGATTTCATTTCCATTCTTATCGTTAATCTCAAATGGAAACTCTTTGATGTTGAGCTGTTGTGCGATTGTCTTTTTCATTTCTGTTTTCATTTCTGTATTTGTTTATTTATGTATTTTTTCCACCACTTAACCGCAGGTGGATACTCGGTTTATTAGAATTGTAGACGTTCAAACGTCTTACCATTTTCAGTCATAACGTAGTAGTGAGTGTCTTTGTGAAGAGTAAAGAACTTTCCATCTTCATCAGATATAATTCCATCTGCTCCCTCAGATGTTACCTGATGCATATTGCAGAAGTCTTGAAATTCTTTGGGATTGTAGAGTTTACTCATAACTGAGTAGTTGTCCCCTAATTCGTAATTGCGGGCGATTCGACCTTCGTCAATCATTCTAAGTATAAACATAGTGTTTAGATTTATGTATGTGTTTATTTATGTATACCTTAATATACGAAAAAAGGATTGGAAATCCAACCCTTTCTTTAAATTTATTTCTCTTTGGTGTTAGAAGGTTTCTTCCTTGTAATTCTTAATACATTCCTCCTCCATTAGGTCAACCCATTTTGAGTAGGAGATTTCTTCTCTATTAAGTTGCCATTCCAACTCTCTTACAAATCCTTGCTTTAAGTATTTACCCATTACTTCTTAATTTTAACCACATAATTTATGTACTGTGGTTTATGTGAATTATCATACTGATGATAGGTAATGTATGAATTGATTATTCTAGTACCACTTTCATTTACCCAATCTATAAACTCACTATGTTTCTTCATTCCATCCGTTCCCGTATGGAAAGACACCTCTTTGATTTGTGATTTAGTAAACAATCGTTTTAACCACTTCATCTCTCTTTGGTGTTAAAGAATTCAGATAAGTTATCATATAAAGATATAATTTCATTATCAGTTAGTTCACTAACTTGCTGCATTAACGAAGCTCTTAACAACTCTATTTCTTTATTTCTATCACTCATCTCTCTTAATCGTCTAAATGGTCAAACTCTCCGTATGTATGAATCTTATAACCCGTCTCAATTGGTTCAAAGTTACTGATACATAATCCTTTTAACTCATCATCACCAAAGCGTTCATATAAGTTTGTGTGAGTGCTGAGGTAAGGACCTCCACTTGGATCAACCATATCAATAATGTTAGTGTCTGAGTAAACTAAATGTCCGTATTGAGCACAGATGGGTCCGGGACCAACATATTCATCATTCTCATAGATCATTTCGTGAACTGCATTCTCGAAATCTTCAATATGCATTGGACGTCCTCCTCCAGAACCTACATCCTTACAATATTGTTGGTAAGCTCTCTTGTAGTTGTTGGGCCAACCAAAGCGAGCATGCTTGAAACTACCTTCCCACAATACACTACCATCCTCTTGTTTGGTGAATGTATAAACGTCTCCGTAACGATTTTCGTATTTTGTTTGCTTATTGGGCATTTCTAATGATTCTCTAGTTATGTTCATTTTGTTCTCGTATTAAAGTTAAATCACTTGGTTTTACTATTGCTCTAATTCTATCATTTGCGATTACAATTCGGGTTGAATCAATAACAGATATAATATAGAACGGATTATATTCTCTCCAATCCTTAGAGAAAACCCTATCGTTTATTTTGAATTTAGGTTTTCTAGGCATTTTGAACTAATAACATTAGAGCATTGATTTGACCTCGCTCTTGCCATCCCAAAACATCATCATCGTGACCAGGTAGGAAATCCTTGGTAACAAACTCACCTTCATCATTGAAGATAGCAACCTCAAATTTATCAAAGAAATCTGGTTCTAGGTTATTCTCACGTGGTGTGCTGTAAGCAAACTCACCTGCAATTACACTTATCTCAAATCCGTTATCGAATTTGGTTGTGCTTTTCAAATTACCTCCCATTGATGGGAAAAACTGAATGTCTTTAAATGTTTTCATAACCATTATTTTTACTTATTCAACGTGTTGAATATACGAAAGGAGATTTGGGGAGCCAAATATTAGCAACGATATTTTCCACGAATTACATCAACTATAAACCTGGCTATCATATAAGCCAACCCAATTGATACCCCTAATGCTAATAAACTTCCCATAACTTTATTTGATTTATAAATTAAAATTTTAATATCTTTTTAGCTTTTTTCTTAGCTTTACTCGCACTCTTAGATACTGCTCCAGCTGTTTTAGTAGTTGTTTTAGCTACTGTGTTTGCAGTTTTAGTAGTTGTTTTAGCTACTGTGTTTGCAGTTTTAGTAGTTGTTTTAGCTACTGTGTTTGCATCCTCTGTTACTCTATTAGCAACTGTATTTCCAGTGTCCTCTACGAACTCTTGTGCTGGTTTAGTATCTACACTTACTGAAAGGTCAATATCTACACCCACACCCAATGCAAGTTCTCCATCAACACCAATAGTTGCAACACCATCATCCATCGTAGCACCTCCACCAACTTCAGCACCTACTTGTGCTCCAACTGATACACCAGCACCTGCTTCAGCACCGTTACCATTTT
>AQSA01000041.1 GCA_000402815.1 Candidatus Neomarinimicrobium atlanticum
AAAAAATGGATCGCACAAAACATAGAGTCCTTCCAACAAAAAAAATATCCGTTAAGTTTGCTTTATTTTTAGGCTTATCATTTATCGTATTAGGCTTATCTGTCCTCTATTTGAAAGTAAATACTCTTACTGCACTATTATCAATGTTAACTATCGCGCTATATTTGCTCGTTTATACGCCATTAAAAAGAGTATCATGGATAAATACTTCTATTGGAGCTATTCCTGGCGCAATACCTCCACTAGGTGGATGGACAGCTGCAACTAATAGTTTAGATTTAGGAGGAATTGCTTTATTCTTAATACTTTTTTTCTGGCAGCACCCTCATTTTTATGCTATTGCCTTCATCTATAGAGATGATTACGCCAAAGCAGGTTTAAAGATGTTGCCTGTTGTAGATAATGGAATAAAAAGAACAGTAGTGCATATTTTTTTACATGCATTAATATTAATTCCAATTTCTACTTTACCATTTTTCTTTGGAGTATCAGGAAGAGTATATTTTGTAGGAGCATATCTATTAAGCAATATTTATATGCTATGTTGCCTTCCATTTATTTTAGAGCAATCTAGAGAAAATGCTAGTTTAATATTTAAGACATCTATTTATTATTTTCCTTTATTGTTCTTTCTAATTTTAGCAGATTTGTTTATATAAAAAATCAATAATGAAAGAAATGACTCACATGCAAAAAAACTTATTAATCGCTTTATCGGGACTATGTGTTGTATACATATTATCTTCATTGAGCGGTATTTTGAATCCTACTGCATCATCAATCTCATCTTCGAATGTAGATATAATAGTTTATAAAAGTGAAACATGCGGTTGTTGCAATGACTGGATAGATCATTTAGAAGATAATAATTTTACAGTTAAAACATACAATAGAGATGATATGAATCTCATAAAATTACAGCTTGGTGGAGTACCAGATAAATTACAGTCTTGTCATACTGCCAAAATAGGGGATTATATAGTTGAAGGCCATGTTCATGCAGAGCAAATTGCTAGAATGTTAAAAGATAAACCTGATATTAAAGGACTTTCAGTGCCTGGAATGCCAATGGGTTCTCCTGGAATGGAGGGGTATAGAAATGATCCTTATGATGTTTTAGCTTTTAATGACGATGGTAGTTTTGCAATATATGCTAGCTATAATCAGTAAGAATCTAACTTTTCAATTCTTTTTTGATGTCTTCCGCCTTCAAATTCTACGCTCAGCCATTGCTTAATTAATTCTTTTGCGCGCTCTGCATCAATAAATCTTGATCCAAAAGATAAGACATTAGCATTATTATGTAATCTTGAAAGATTAATAATCTCATCTGGACCATCATAAAAAACAGCTGCTCTAACACCTTTAAATCTGTTTGCAGCCATTGCTTCACCTTGGCCAGATCCTCCAAAAATTATACCCATAGCATTGTCATTCTCTGAAATAAACTTAGCTGCAGGATTAATAAAATCGGGATAATCATCAGTAGGTTCATACTCTAATGCGCCAAAGTCTTTTACTTCAAATCCTAATTCTAATAAAGATTTCTTTACCGCTTCCTTTAGTTCAAATCCAGCGTGGTCTGTAGCTAGAACTATTGTATTATTATCCATTTAAGTACTCTGTTATTTTGACTATAATTTTTTCTTTAGTAAAATCAAATTGTTCTACTACGTCATTTCCTGGAGCAGATAAACCAAAATTATCAATACCAATTTTTAATCCATGTTGACCAACAAATTTTTCCCAACCTAATGTTGTTCCTGCTTCCAGGGAGACTCGTTTTTTGCAGTTGGAGGTAAGAATACTTTTTTTATAGTCTTCTGATTGCTTTTCAAATAGCTCCCAACATGGAATATTAACAATTTTAATACTATTATTTATTTCCTTTGCGATAGATAGCGCAAGATGCGCCTCTGATCCAGTTGTAAATATAACTAATTCTGGATTATGAGATTCTAGGATAGTATAAGCACCTTTTTTTACACCCTCTTTAATAATATTTTTATCAAGGTTGCTGACAGGAAGTTTTTGTCTAGTAAGTAATATTGCACTAGGATTTTTATCATTTTCCATTATTGTTTCAAAACAAAAATGAGTTTCAATAGCATCTGCTGGTCTAAAAACAAGCAAATTTGGTATTAATCGTAATGACATTATATGCTCAACAGGCTGATGAGTTGGTCCATCTTCACCTACAAAAATTGAATCATGAGTGAATTCATACATAACATGTAGTTTTTGAATAGCAGATAATCGTATTGCAGATCTTACATAATCACTAAACACTAAGAATGTTCCTCCGAATGGAAAAAGTCCACCATATAAACTAATACCGTTCATAATTGCTCCCATTGGAAATTCTCTAACTCCAAATGGAATATTTCTGCCTTTTAAATTAGTAGATGAAAAGTCTCCATGGGTATTTGCAAAATTTGTGGTACAGTTTGATCCGTCTAAATCTGCTGATCCTCCAACGATAGTTGGAATATGAGAAGAAAATTTATCCAATGACATACCAAAAGCTTTTCTTGTTGCAATTACNTCATTTGGATCAAAATCAACTAAGTCTATATTTTTTAGTTCTGAAGATATATCAAATATATCACTANCCTTTCTTTCNNCTGAATCTGAAATNAGCTGTTGGATAGATTTAAAATTTCTTTGAAAATATTTTTTTACTTCAACTGGACAATAAAAAGACTCATCATCAGGTAGCCCTAAATTTTGTTTAGTTCCAATAATCTCCTCTGGGCTGAATGGAGCTCCGTGAGATTGGCTTTTATTCTCAAGCGTAGCACTTCCTTTTGCAATAGTAGTATTACCAATAATAATGCTGGGAAGAGGTGAGGTTTGAGCGTTTTCTATAGCTTTTCTTATAGCTTCATGATCATGACCATCTATTTCTTGTACATCCCAGTTCATAGCTTTAAATAAATTAGCATAATTCGTAGAGTCACATCGAGAAGTCTTTCCAGCAATCTGAATGTCATTTTTGTCATAGAACATTACTAATTGAGATAACTTCCAGTGTCCCGCTAAAGTAGCTGCGCCTAATGCTATAGGCTCTTGTAAATCGCCATCTCCAACTAATACATAAGTGTAATTATCTCTATCTTTTTGTGATGAAGCACTAAGCATTTTTTCTGCCAATGCCATTCCTGTTGCCATTCCAACTCCTTGTCCAAGTGGGCCAGTATTTGCATCTACTCCAGGAGTTTCAATTTCAGGGTGACCGGGCGTTCTGCTATGTAATTGTCGAAATTCTTTTAAGTCATCCATGGTTAAAATATCAGATAAATAAAGCAATACATAAAGTAGCATGCAAGTATGTCCTACAGATAAGACTAAACGATCTCTAGAATGCCAATCTGGATTATTTGTATCAAATACTAAATACTCTGAATATAAGATATACGAAAAGTCTGCAAGAGACATTGGACCCCCAGGATGACCAGAGTTTGCTTTTCTTACACCATCTATAACAAGACCTTTAATTACACTTACCGTAAACTGATCTTTCTCGTCTTTCGTCCAGTCACTGAAGGTGTCTATTTTTTTATAGTTCACAGGCTATACATCTTATTTATAGTTTCACTGGGATTTTCAGATTTAAATACTTCTGATCCTGCTACTAAAATATCAGCGCCTGCATTGATGACTTCTTTGGCATTGTGAAGTTTTATTCCACCATCAACTTGAATAGCAATTTGATCTCTAAGGTTTTTTTCTTTTAAATTTTTATCAATGGAGGAAATTTTTTCTAAAGTAGAAGGAATAAATCCTTGACCTCCAAATCCTGGTTCAACAGACATAACAACTATATAGTCAATAAAAGGCAGATATTTTTGAAGAACCTTAAATGAAGTTTTTGGTTTAATTGCTATACCGCACCTTAAATTATTTTTTTTAATCATATTTATAAGAATCTTTGGAGGAAATGTAAATCTCGGTTCCGTTGTTTCTATGTGAAAAGAAATAGCATCAGCACCAGCATCAATAAACGCTGATAACATATCAAATGGATTACTTACCATTAAATGAACATCAAAAAAAAGGTTAGAATGAGGTCTGATTGACTTAACAATATCGGGGCCAAAAGATAAGTTTGGAACAAATTGTTGATCCATAATATCTAAATGAAGCCACTCAGCTTTTGAATCATTACATAGTTTAAGCTCACTTTTCAAATCAGAAAAGTCTGCTGCAAGTAAGGATGGTGCGATGATTGGTTTGTTATTTTGTTGCATTGACACCCAAATAAGCTACATATTATTTTTTCTCAAAAGAAATAATTTTTGTTGAATCAATAGCAACTTCCTTTTTACCTTGCAGACCGACTAGTCGGTTTATGAAAAAAGAACACCAAAACGATAAAAAAGAATTAATCATGGCATCCGCTCTAAGAGTTATGACTGAAAAGGGATACTATGGAAGTACAATGGACGATATTGTACTAGACTCAAAAATGAGCAAAGGTGCTATTTATCATTATTATAAATCTAAAAAAGAAGTTTATTTAGGTGTTATTGAATCTTTAGAGTCTAAGTATACACAAGTCTTTGCTGAGGCGAATTTAGAAGATACTAATAAAAGAAAATTGAAAAAATTATTTATTATTGTTGGCAGTCAGCTAGAAAAAGATCCTACTTTCTTTAAATCTTTTTCAACTTTTTGGTCAATATCTAGACATGATGAAGATTTCAGAAAAGCGATACAAAACATGTACAATCGCTTTCAAAAATTTATAGAATTAATAATAGTTGAAGGAATTAAGAATAAGGAGTTCAAGAGTATTTTGGATCCTAAGATTTCTGCTCTTTCATTGATATTAAATATCGAAGGAGTTTTTTGGTTCACCTTATTTGAATCAAAAGACCTCGATGCAGAAAACTATATAGATCAAGTTTCAGATTATATTTTAAATGCTTCTACTAATCCAGCATATAGCTCGCCTGAAGCAACTGTATGAGAAGAGCAAGCATAAAACTCAAACTTTAAATGCTTATACGTTAAAAGAGGGGAAATAATAATGTCCGATAAACAACAAAATGATAATACAACAGATTCATCAAAAGATGGAGTAATTGACTTTAGCAAGATTAAAACCGGCGGAACATTTTTAACTAATGTTGTTGGATCTGAAAAAGTTTTTTGTAAAGAATTATTTT
>AQSA01000042.1 GCA_000402815.1 Candidatus Neomarinimicrobium atlanticum
TTCTTAAAGATATTACCCCTACCAACTTTTCTTTATCATCTAAGACATAAACATAAAAAATTTTATCATTCTCTGGAAAAGACTGCAGTTTTTTAATCGCTTCTTTAATAGTTGTATTTTGATTGAGAGTAAATGTTTCTTTAGTCATAATACTACCAGCACTATCATCTGGATATGACATAATTTCTTCTACATCTTCTAAATCTTCTACTTCAATTTTCTTTAAAATTTCTTTTTGTTTCTTATCTGGAAACATGCTAATAATTGCAGCCTGATCATTTGTATCTAAATAAACAAACATTTTAGAAATATTAATAGAGCTCTCATCGACAAGCATGTATTCAATTAACGATTCATCTAACTCTTCTAGCACTTTAGCTTTGTGATTAAAAGTAGGACATAGACTAAAAATGGTTTTTTGTTCGGAGCCGCTAAACCCTCTCATCAGTAGAGCTACATCCGCGGGGTGGGTTTTGCGTAAAATCTTTGTTAAGTTGGTGGTAGCCTTTCTTCTTAAAAGCCTTTGTATTGTTCTTCTTAATAAAGAAATTTCAGTGGAAAATATTGCTTTTTTCATTGTATTGGATTTTGTATAAATTAACTCTACTTTATAACAAATTAAAGATTAAGTAAATGGCTAAAATAACTAAACAATCAGAAAACTTCTCTAAATGGTACACCGACGTTATCCTAGAAGCAGACCTTGCAGACTATGGGCCTGTAAAGGGGACGATGGTAATTAAACCTTACGGATATTCATTGTGGGATAATGTGAAAAATATTTTAAATAATATGATTGAAGAAACGGGTCATGAAAATGCCTATTTTCCACTCTTTATCCCAAAAAGTTTTTTAGAAAAAGAGGCAAAACATGTTGAAGGATTTGCTAAAGAATGTGCGGTTGTAACGCATTCAAAACTAGTTTCTGAAGATGGAGTATTGACCGTAGATCCTAGCTCTAAATTAGAAGAAGAGATTATTGTCCGCCCAACCTCCGAAACAATTATTTGGCATATGTTTAAAAAATGGGTGACATCATATAGGGATCTACCTATTAAAATTAATCAATGGGCCAACGTGGTGCGTTGGGAAATGCGTACTAGGCTTTTCTTAAGAACATCAGAGTTTTTATGGCAAGAAGGTCATACAGCACACGCTACAAAAGAAGAGGCAATAAAAGAAACGCTGATGATTGTTGATATGTATCAATCTTTATTCGAAGACCACCTTGCTATACCAACTATGATTGGTAGAAAATCTAATATGGAAAGATTTGCTGGCGCAGATGAAACTTACTCTATTGAAACAATGATGAGAGATAAAAAAGCACTACAAGCGGGTACCTCACATTATTTGGGTACAAATTTTGGTACAGCTTTTGATGTAAAATTTCAAAGCAAAGAAAATAAAGAGCAGCCTGTTTTTGCATCAAGCTGGGGAGTTAGTACGCGCATGATAGGTGCACTAATCATGGTGCATGGTGACGACAAAGGATTGAAAATTCCACCAAGAATTGCTCCTCACCAAGTAGTAATTATTCCTATTAATCCTAAAAATGAAGACAAGGAAAAATTTGATAATTTTGTAGATACAGCACACAATATGTTAAAGGATAGTAATATTAGATGCTCAATAGATGACTCAAATAACAGTCCAGGATTTAAGTTCAACAACTGGGAATTAAAAGGTGCACCACTGCGTATCGATATTGGTTTAAAAGAATTCCAAAGTGGAAATGTAACAGTTTGTCGAAGAGATACAGGGGAAAAGCTAGAAATGTCTATTAATACGTTAGATACGCTTACATCAACCTTAGAAGAGATCCAAAAGGGTATGTATGATTCTGCAAACAACTTCTTACAGGAAAATACTTTTGAATTATATGACTATAATGAGTTCAAAAAATTATTATCAAAAGAGAACTGTTTTATAAAAGCATATTGGGATGGATCTGATATTTCAGAGCTTAAAGTTAAAGAACAAACGAAGGCCACTATTCGTTGTATTTTAGAAGATGTCAATGACCCGAATTTGAAATGTATCTTTTCCGGAGAACCAGCGAAGCATCTGGTAGTATTTGCTAAAGCATATTAGTTGCTATGAAAAACCTAACATTTTATTCTCTATTAATTTGTTTATTATATCTTTTGTTATGGCCAGTTCCAATAAAGCCAGTATCATGGGAGTCTCCTACTCCACCATTAATGACAGGTGTGTATGAAAAAAATGATTATTTAAAAAATATAGAGATCTCTTGGGAAAACGACGGACATTATGGGCCAGAAGACATCGTAATTCATGAGAATAATATATATGTAGGATACCATGATGGACTTATTATGCGCTCTGATGGGGAGTTTTACAATACTAATGGCCGTCCACTTGGAATGGTATTTGACGCTGAGAATAATCTAATCGTTGCTGATGCGATCCAAGGACTGATATCAATCAATCAAGATGGTATTGCTACCGTTCTTTCAACAAAATCTGACTCAGATGGCATTACGATAGGCCATGCAGATGATTTAGATATTTCAACTGATGGAAAAATTTACTTCTCAGATGCTTCAAATAAATTTGGATATGGGGAAGATCGATTTGAAATGATGGAACATACTCCAAACGGAAGATTATTAGTTTATGACCCTGAAACAAAACTTACGACAACACTGCTTGATAATTTATATTTTGCAAATGGGGTTGCTCTAGGTCCCGATGATGCTTTCGTTTTATTTAATGAAACGTCTATGTATAGAATACAAAAATATTGGCTTAAAGGAGCAAAAGCCGGAACATCAGAAATTATCATGGAAAACCTACCTGGTTTTCCAGATAATATTTCTTCAAATGAAAAAGGAATTTATTGGGTGGCACTTTTTACAGTAAGAAATAATTTTATTGACCAAACAGCAAACAAGCCTTTTTTTAGAAGTCTAGCCTTACGATTACCAGAATTTTTACAGCCTAAACCCAAACCTTATGCTTTTGCTTTGGGAATTGATGCTGACGGCAATGTTTTATACAATCTTCAGTATGATGCTGGCGATGCCTTTTCTCCCATAACAAGCGTTAAGCAGTATAATGACCATTTATATTTTGGCAGCCTCACCCATGAAGGTTGGGGTAAAATAAAAGTTCCAAAATGAGGATTTCTACGCCGGGCATTGTTTTAAAAACTACTCTTTTCAAAGAATCAAGCATCATTGTGAGACTATTTACATTAAAAAGAGGTAAGTCTTCTTATGTTATTAAGGCGGCTATGAGGCAGAAATCTCCCCTAAAAGCTATATATCAACAGATGAATGAAGTTGAGGTAAATTACGTTCATAACAACAAAAGGCAATTA
>AQSA01000043.1 GCA_000402815.1 Candidatus Neomarinimicrobium atlanticum
GCTTTAGCTGCAGCTTTTTCTGCACTGATTTTTTCTTTTTTCTTAAGCTTTGCTTTCTTTCTATTTTTTAAAACTTCAAGTCTCTCTTCTTTCCATTTTGCAACAGCTTTTTCTATATCTTCTGTTGAGAGTCCTTGGCTCATTAAATGCCATCTATATGCTAAACCAGACCTTTTCATTAATTTATTAACGGGATCTGAAACTTGAGCACCCAGTTGCAACCAAGCGAGAATTCTATCTTCTTTAAGACTAAAATTAGAGTCTTTTTCTTTTTTAAGAGGATCATACCAACCGACTTGCTCAATAGCTAGTCCATCTCTTCTTTTTCTTGAATCAATAATTATTAATCTGTAGAAAGGTCTATTTCTTCTACCAATTCTTTTTAATCTAATTTTAGTTGCCATATTTTTTTATTTTCTCTTTTTTTTTGTTATCACTGAACACGCGTAATTTGTGGAAAAGGATTGAATACTACAAATAATTTATTTTTCAGCAAAATTGATTGAAATAACCTTTGAAATACCTTTCTTTTCTGCAGTCACTCCATATATGCAATCAGCTGACTCCATAGTTAATTTATTGTGAGTCACCATTATAAATTGGGTACCCTTACTATATTCTGATATTACGTCTGTAAATTTTTTAATATTAATATCATCAAGCGGTGCATCAATCTCATCTAATATACAAAAAGGACTTGGCTTGTATTGATATATAGAAAAAAGTAATGCAATTGCGGTTAAAGACTTTTCACCAGCTGATAACATTCTAAGTGAATTATTTTTCTTTCCTGGTGGTTGTGCAAAAATTACCACATCCGAATTTAATGGATCTTCTGCATCTTGAAGATTAATAGAACCCTTACCTCCCGAAAAGAATACGCCAAACATTGTTTCAAAATTATTTTTTATTATTTCAAAAGTATCTAAGAATTGTTTCTTAGCAACAGAATCAATTTTTTTGATTGCATCTTTTAAATTCTTTTCCGAATCAAGAAGATCGGATCTTTGTTCATTTAATATATTCAATCTTTTACTTTGCTCTTCATACTCATCTGAAACCGCCCAATTAATTGGACCTATAGCTTCGATACTTCTTTTTATTTTCTCTACATTATAAGTCATCTCTGAAATACTATAATCTTTCATTTTTTTTAACTTTATATCATTACCAAACTTTTCTTTAATTACTTCTTTTATTTGAGATATTTTAATGTTTGACTCAGCTATTTTCATTTCTGCGCTTTTAATATCATAAAAAATATCATCTTTATTAAATTTGTCTGCATCTATTTTAATTCTAATTGATTCCATTTTCATAAATGCTTGATTAAGATCTTGTTCTTTATTGCGAAGCTCAAGCTTATGTAAATTAATTTTTTTCTGCATTTCTTTAATAGAATCATCAATCTTATTGAAATCGAACTCTTTTTCTTTATTATAAGATTGAATTTTATCTTTATAATCTTCGATACTTGCTTTTAAATTTTCATATTTTTTATCAGTTTCAATAACAGTATAATTTTTATTTTTAAAATTTTCCCTACTTTCATTTGATAAACTTTTAATTACATCATTATTAGAAACTATCTTAATATAGTCTTTATCAAATTTGTTGAGCTGGCTAATTTTCTTTTGTAATTCATCTTCTAATACTTCCATACCTTTAGAGGATTCACGATTTTTTGCCTGAACTTCCTTCAATAGATTTTCAGTAAGATTGTCAACATCTACTTTCATTTTTTCTACGATTTCTTTTTCGGCTAAATAAAAATCTCTTGCATCTTTAAGCTCTACACTTTCAGACTCTTTCTTCGATGTATTCTTTTTTAATAATGTATTTTTCTTTTTAAGCAATGACTCTAGCGGTTTAATTCCCTTTTCTAAGTCAATAATTTTTGCTGATGCTAAATTAATCTCTATATCTTTTATCTGAGAACTTAACTTTTCATGTCTCTTAAATCTTTTGAGCTGTAACTCAAGACTCTTAACCTGCATCTCAATTTCCAGAATAATGTCATCTATTCGTTCTAGATCTCTACTATTTAACTCAAATTTTCTTAAAGCCGAACGTCTTTGTGATTTATACTTATTTACACCAGCTGCTTCTTCAAACATTGAACGCCTACTATCATCTTTATCTGATAAAATTTGCTCAATCATATTTAGCTCAATAACTGAATAAGCATCAGAGCTCATTCCTGTATCAACAAATAAATTGTAGAT
>AQSA01000044.1 GCA_000402815.1 Candidatus Neomarinimicrobium atlanticum
TGTGAATGTAGTTTCCACCTTTAATGAAGTGGATGATGTAGGATTATTTTCCGCATTGATTAAGTATTTTAAAGGAAACTATAGTATTGCTGATGATAAGATTTTTTCAACTGGAATGTCTTTGGGTGGATTTATGAGTTATAGACTGGCATGCGAGTTAGATGAAATTAATAGTATAGGTTCTGTTACGGGCTCAATGTCAGTGTATTATAACTGCGTTCCCCCAAATGACAAAAGTATCATTCACTTTCACGGAACATCTGATACAGTAGTACCATATAGCGGAAATTCATGGAGCCATAATGTGCAAAATGTACATTCATTTTGGGCAGACTATAATAGTTGTCAAAATCAATCTGAAGTTACCGTTCCAGACTTTAATGGAGATGGGATTTATTCTACTCAGCTTATTTCATATGATTGCGATGGGAGCCAAGAAGTAATTCTATATACTATGCAGGATGAAGGTCATACATGGTTCAAGAAGGATTGGGATCACGACTTAGACACTTCACGATTGATTTGGGAATTTTTTAAAGATAAATAACGCACATGGTTATCAAAGAGGAATACCTAGACACTCTGTCAGCTAAGGACCCTATACTAAAACAACTGATATCTAGTTACCCCATACCAACCTTCAGAAAATCAGATAATTTTTTACATGACCTAATTAAGTATATTATTTTTCAACAAATCTCAACCAAAGCAGGCAATACGATATATAATAGATTTTTAGAATTTCATAGTTTTAATAAACCTAATAGTGAATTTAAATGGGAAGAGCAGGATTGGAAGACAATAGGGTTGTCCCATCAAAAAAAATCTTACATAGAAAACTTATTTGATAAAAATAATTTAGAAATGATCAATAGCTTATCTTGTATAAACGACAGTAAAGAAATTAGAAATTTGCTAATCTCGTTAAAAGGCATTGGACCTTGGACAATTGATATGTTTCTAATTTTTTCAAAACATGACTTGAACATTTTCCCTAAAGGAGATCTTGCAGTCATTAATGTTATAAAGAGTTTATATGGCGTAGATAACATGAATGATATAGAATTGATAGCTAAGAAATGGCACCCATATCAAAGTATTGCTACCCTATACCTATGGGAGTCTTTGGAAGACGACTTTCCTAATTAAAGTCTGATAATTTATATTTTAGAAAAACTATAAAAAGTTTACGCATAATTAAAATAACTCATTTGTTAGACAATGAACCGAACCGCCGCTTAAATTGAATTGGGAAACACTCGATATATACATTTGAATATTGTTTACAGCAGTAAAATCTTGCACTTTTTTACTTAAAATAGGTGCTCCACTAATCAAGATACCAGGAAGAGTTAATGCATTCATAGCAGCTCTCGCTTCTAATGATTGTTTTTGATTATAATTTTGAATGTCAATTAATTCCCATCCATATTTTGAACAAAGATTTCTTAGTACTTTATAATTTTTATCATCAAAGACTTCTTTAGCACAGTTAATACCTATGCAATCATATTCATTATTAAATATAGGACAAATAGCTGTATCAAGATGGTATCCGCTCGATTCAATGATATGCAACTGATCGACTCCCATTAATTCTGCCATGGATTCAGCGCCCTTAAGGTTATTGCGACATAAACCAGCTAATAAAATATTTTCTTTTGGTAAGTAAAAAAATTCTCCACCTTCTGCTAAACAATCTTGATTTGGTAAATAGCTAACTATATATCCAGATTTTTCCATTGTTTCGACTACAAAGTTTCCTTCATTTAAACGCTCCTCAAGACGCATATTGCACATAACTATTTTCTTATTTGTATTGCATAAAAAATGATCTCTCATAAAAAT
>AQSA01000045.1 GCA_000402815.1 Candidatus Neomarinimicrobium atlanticum
AATGTGATTTAAACTATATTCCAAATAAGAGTATTGAATTAGATTTAAATGTCACTATTAGTAATTCTTTTGGATTTGGTGGACATAATTCTGTTCTAGCTTTAAAGAAATTTTAAGCTAATTCTTTTTTAAGAATATCGATCGATTCAATTGCATCGATATCAACACTATTTAAATAGCCACACCAATAACTCAACCAATCAAGATAATTAATTAAATAAAAAAGTCCGCTTAAATCATTTCTCAGATCAGCTGGGATTTGAATATGGATATTTGAAGAAGTTTTATGTTGTAATACCTTATTTGTAACATTCATTCTTTTTATATTTGCAGGCCAAGTTATATCTACCCAAATTAAAGAAAAAAAGCTTTTATCAATTAACTTATTTTCCCAACCTACGATATCATTATGATTCATCTCCGGTAAAGTAACATTATAAGATAGCATTTTACTATTTTCATTCAATTGACATTTCAAACGATATCCCAAGGAAAATAAATCTTCTTCAGTGATAATAACAGGAAAGGTAGAATGTATTTTTTTAGCTAAATTAAATATTTCATTATCTTTTAAAGAAAATTTATTAGCATAATCTTTAAGCAAATCAATATTAAGCAATTCAAGTACGTCGTCCTCTTCCAGTAGTTTGATTAGTACTGCCAAAGTATAACCAACAATAGATCTTGGAGGATAACCATCTGGTAAAATATGATAATCATGTTTATCCTTTTTCAATAATTTTAAAAGCTTTCCTCCATTAGTTATACCAAAAATATTTTTTGTAAAAGCTGATGCATGGCTATAGTATGAAAGGGTTTCTTCGGTATTTCCAGAATAAGAAGAAATAATCAACAAGGTATTTTCATCAATTATAGCATTTGGAAAGTAATTCCTTTCTACTATAATTTCTAAATGAGGAGAAATATCTTTCATTATTAGACCAGCCATAGCAGAACCTCCCATACCAACAATTACTATTCTATGAATCTTATCTATATTAATAGATAAATCTTTAGTATCGCGAATTGCATCAGATACTTGGACTGGAAAATCTTTTATTTTATTAAACATATTATTTATTTCTTTTTAAAATCATATTCAGCAATGATATCATATTATCTTGAACTTCAATAGGAAAAGATTTTATTATATCTTTACATTTATACTCAAAATTTAGTAATAATTCCTTAGATTTTTCAATAATACCAGAGTTTTTATAATATTCTTTTAGAGATGATTTTTTTTCTGCGATAGAACGATTTTTTATTTCTTCCTGAAACTCTTTCCAAGCATCTTTATTTTGATCTAATGCTATACTTGATAAAATTGTTTTTTTACTTCTTTCTATGTCAGAATTTGTTCCTTTTCCCATATTTTCTGAAGAAGTTGACATTTCAAGTATATCATCCTGCATTTGAAAAATTACTCCAAGATTTCTACCTAATTTTTTTAATTGGGGCTTAAATTGTGAATAATCATCACTTATTAAGCATGGTATTTCAAAGCATAGTTCAAACAAAGAGCCTGTCTTTTTTTCGCTCATCAAAATATATTCATTTACAGAAG